>CACXFL010000192.1 GCA_902766925.1 uncultured bacterium
AAAATAAAAGTAAAATCAATAAAAAGATAGCTTCAAATCAACATCTGAAGCTACCCTGAATCAAAAAAAAATCCAATATCTATTCTTTACTTACCAGGAAATACCACCCGGCATACTAAGAAAATGCTTATTTATTAACATTATCAACAGCATTAGTTCTTAAAACTTCCCAGGTTCTATAACCAACTATTCTGTCTATTAAAGAACCATTTCTATAAACTAGAATTGTTGGAAAAGATCTAACTCCTAGGGATACATATTCTCTCTGGCCTGTATATTTTACTTGATATACGTTACCTAGTCGTGTACCCATCAGAAATTGTTTTAATTTTTGTACTTCAGATTTAATTCTAACACACCAAGGACAGTTATCAGTATAGATATATACATAAACCAAAGATCCGTCTGTAGTATTTTGAGTTTGTTGTTGAACAAAGCTATTGGTAGAATCTTGTACTGTAACTGATTTTGTATATTGAATAGCTTGATCATTGAAGTTTAATTTTACTGAAATAGTTCCTAATTTCCCTTCTTTATCTAAAGGAAGTTCAATACCTGCTTCTTTAACATCCATTGAATCAACAATATAACTTGCTTGAACAGTCGTTTTATCAACTTTTTCCAAATCAGACCAAGCAGCCAGATCTATTACTAGGTTAGTTCCTTCTTTCATACTTAAATTAAATACAGAGGAAGTTTCTGACCAATTTCTTTTAAAAAAGTTACCCTTACTGCTATCAGCTCCTTCATAATAGAAATTTAAAGAAAGTCCTCCTTTAAGTTCTAGATCTTTTTTTATAGATTCATCAACTTTAGAAAAATCTATATCTGATACGTTCATTTGTAATTTCTTTGTACTTTGAACATTTTGACTTTGTGAATAAGCTATATTTGATAAAGAAATAATCACACAAATAAAAAGATAATTAAACAATTTAGTTAACATAATCTGTCTCCCAATTTATAAGATAGTAATCTGTACATATTTTTGAAGTACTGCTTCTTACTCTAAAATAATCTTGTTGTCTAGGTTTATCCCTCAAATCAACCTAAACAATACGTCAAATCTTTAATTATTACCTGCCTATAATATTATCAGATACCAATATAAATTACAAATCCTACTCCTATCCCTCTTATTTTTATACGAATTATCCAGGCTTAGCTAAAATAACTTCCATGATTGATTGAGGTAATTTATAATTAATTTACGAAGTTATCTTCTCTTTAAATATTTCCATCTTAATGTTTAAAAGGGTTTAAATAATGGAATTAGATCGTATTGGAGTAAATGGAGTTATTATATCAATTCTTGGAATTTTTATTATGGTATCAGGTTGTGCTAATGAAGATAGTGATGATACCTACCGCGATCCCAGTATTCCTTCTATAGAACGTGTTGAGATGAATTTAGTAAGTACTGGTAGTAGTAAAATTAGTTCCATCGAATACACTGGATCTACCAGTAAATGTAAGTATCTAAAAGATTATAGCGAGGTTTTTGATTTTAGAAATATTGAAGGTATTGATAAATGCTCCCTGAATAGTACTAATGATTCTGGGCATAAAAAATACCTTAAAGACAAGTTTCAGAATATAACTATATATTTCCCTATGCAAGGTGTAAAAAAAAGTGGTTCTAACCTAACAGCAAGTATAACCACTTTATCTTATACCAACTTTGTTCCTTTAACAGGAAGCCCTCCTAACTCCTCTAATGAATGTTATATTTTTAATATTGCTGGAAGAGACTTTAAATATTCTCAAGATCACACAGGTACATCATGGCTATATTTTTTAGATTCTGCCCAACCTTGTTATCACCCCCTCTCTTCTGAAATAGCGGTTAGTATAAATAATTATAAATCAGAATCCTGTACTGTAAGTTTTAAGGTCACTAAACAGTGTAACTTTTAATTAAAAATTTGTATTTTAGATATCTATAGATTTTAATTCTTCTCGGGTCTTTGTATTTTATTTCGTCTTATATAACTTATTAAAAATATAGGAAATTATTATTTTATTTAAAGAGATTCCATATTTTACCCGATGGACTCTCTAGTTTTACTTTTTTTATATTATCTTTTTTGACTCAACCAAATTGAAAGGATCTATTATGAAACGTAGTTTAATTTTCATTATTTCCATTATGTTTTTCTTGGGATTTACCATGTTAAGTTGTTCTGGAAAGAGCAACCTATTTAGTGGTGGTGCTGGATCTGAAAACACTGAAGAAGAAGATCAAGATACAACTGCATCTTCTGATAGTTCTTCAAGTTCACAATATAGCGATTATGATGATTTAATATCTGATGACGATAATTCCACTTCAGATGATGATGAAGATATATCATTAAATGATGATGAAGAAGAAATTATAACAATCCCAGAAGAAGCTAAAGAAAAATGTAAATATTTTACGACTGATTCGGTAGAAAATGTTCATGGAGTTAAAGTCAATATAAAAGATTATACCTCTGATCCTTCAAAATATTATGTATTAAATGATGATACTATTAGTTTCTCAGTAGCTATGATCTGTAAAACTAAAAACGGCAAAGTTGGTAATGCTACAAACCCTATAGTTGAAGCTGACATCGACTCATGTCAAACTGATGACTATAAAAATAACACAATAGTAAGATACGATGTAACATACATTTTCACAGTTAAGAACATCAGTGCATCTTCAGATTGTAATATGACTAAAGCTCTTCAAGTTGGTAATAGAAGAATTGGTAATGGTTGTTTCGATCCTGAAACAAGAATTAGATCTATTGAAGGAAGGGAAGTTCCTATTAAACTATTAAATAAAGGGGATAAAGTATTTAACCCACTAAATAAGAAATTCATGGAAATTGAAAAACTTGTTGTTGGTCCAGAAGAATTACCTATGGTTGAAGTACAAGTTGCTGGTAAAGTAGTAAAAGTTTCTTCTACTCATGCATTCATAACTAAAAAAGGTCAAAAAATGGCTATGGATGTTAACTTAAACGATGAGATAGCTTTGGAAGATGGAAAAACAATGCATCCAGTTGAAAGAGTATCTTTAGTTCTACCTGTTGATAAAAAACAACAAGTTTATAACATTAAATTAAAATCAAATTCTAAAGATCCTAAAGAACATGCTGTTTTAGCTAACGGTGTTGTATCTGGAGATTTATTCCTACAATCTGAACTAGAAAAGAAAGCAGGAAAATCAGTTAAAGCTGATAAAAAAGAAGTTAAAAAAGATGTAAAAGCTGATAAAAAAGAAGTAAAAAAAGAAGAAGCTAAAGATGTAAAAAAGGAAGAAGTTAAAAAATAATAATTAAACTTATCTTATTACAAAAAAATAGAGTACCTACTAATGGTACTCTATTTTTTTAATATCTGAAGTTATAAAAGTTACTACAATTTCAGCGTTCTTTTTGCTCATAAATTATAAAACTACCACCAAAGATACCTAGTAAACCTTAAAAATGCCGATACATATCCTTTATCAGTTCCGAGTTCTGTGTTACCTACCTTAAGTCGAATATATTGATTTGCAGGATACCAATTTTTTACAACAATTTTAGTAACAGCATTTTTAATCTCTTCTTGTTCTTTATCTGTCCAAATCCAAAACTCTAAAGTTACACCGCTAGAAGAAATAGATCTAAGGGTAGCTCCAGTAAATCGAGACCAATAATTACTAAACAAGGTTCCTTGCCACTGACCAGGGTAGATTACATTCATAGATACCCCACCCTTTTTGACCGAATCTACTACATCTTCGGACACATGAGAAAAATCAAAATTAGACAAAGTAGCTACAAGAGAAAAACCATACGAATATGATTCACATAGAACCATAAGCACAGCCCCAAACACCATCTGACATAATATCTTTCTCATACGGTCACCTCCTTGTATCTATTAATACAAAAAATACTTACTAAAATATTTAACTATTTTACAGTTAACTGTTCTACTCCACCTTCCTTACTTAATTGAATAGAACACACTTTGGAGTATTCCTTACTGCATAGTTTAACTACCTTACACATAAGATCTCCCCCGTTATTTATAATTACAACCTCTCCTACTTTAGTTCTTTCTTTACCAGCTTCAGGATCTGGAGTTTGAACTTCTTCTGCACCTGCTTCTATAGAATCGGATGTAGGACTATCAGAGTCTAGAACTAAAGTTTGAGAGTTATCTCTAGGAACACTTCCTCTTACATACCAAAGGCCAAACTCATAAGTTTTACCTACATTGTATTTAAAGTCTTGATATATTTTTCTAGTCTCAGATTGATTATCCTTTTCTTGGATATATAAAACATGAGAACTACTATCTCTATTTTCAGGATCTTTATACATATTTAAAATTATTGGAGAGTGACCTATCTCACTATACTCACAAACAACCGTTCCTTCTTGAAGAGAAGATCCTACTGTATCTACTTTTTCTTCTTCTTCAAACACAGATACCGAACTTCCTATAATAGCATCTGAAGATGATATATTAGAAGAATCTATCCCAATCGATTTACAGGATAACACCATAAACATCACTGAAATTATTACCATCAAATTTTTCATATTATCTATTCTCCTTATCCTATCAGTATACCCTATCAAACCTTAATAAAAAACAAAGATTAGCTCTACCTTAGATTCAATATATCATTATCCTTAAACTCAAGCAGTACCAACTATCAACATCAATACCAACCACAACACCAACCTAAGATGTTCAAACATCTTTTAATCTTATCCATCTATTCAACCTTACAACTTCCATCATCCTTTGTAGGTAAGAAATTTAGTTGTAAATCCAGATATTCACTACTAAGGTGTCTTTCATAATCAATGATCAAATAACCATTATCATACTCATATGAGGAACTAGATTTTTTAGGATCAATTCCATATACAGGTCTATGGCTTTCATCCCCCCACAACCACATCTTTAACCTATAACCTTCCTTACAATCA
>CACXFL010000193.1 GCA_902766925.1 uncultured bacterium
GAAGATATCTTAAGTGTTGTTGCAAACAGAGATGCTTTCGTTGTTTTAAAAAAAGATGGCTCCGTTGTTGCTTGGGGATATGAAAGTTCAGGAGGTGATATCTCAGCTGTATCGGACAGATTAAAATCCGGAGTAGTAAGTGTATTTTCAAATAACTGGTCTGCTTTCGCAGCTTTAAAAGAAGACGGTTCTGTTGTTAGCTGGGGAGATAAAAAGTACGGTGGAGATAGTTCCAAAGTAGCTGATAAGTTAAAAGATGGAGTTATAAATATATTTTCAAACGGAGGCTCTTTTGTTGCATTAAAAGAGGACGGCTCTGTTGTAACATGGGGATATGATAATGATGGAGGAGATAGCTCTTCGGTAGCCAGTAGTTTAGAAAGTGGAGTTAAAAACATTTTTAAAACTGGGGTTTCTTATGCAGCACTAAAAAAGAATGGATCGGTTGTAACCTGGGGAAGAGCTGATTACGGAGGGGATTCTTCTAAGGTAGCTGATAAGTTAAAAAGCGGAGTTAAAAATATTTATTCAACCACTGGGAAATTTGCAGCCCTTAAAGATGATGGCTCGGTTGTTAGTTGGGGAGGATATGATGAACTTGATCCTCAAGTAGCGGATCAACTTAAAGGTGGTATCATAGATATTATTCCTAGTAAGAAAGCTTTTACAGCCATAAAGGATGATGGCTCAGTTGTTAGCTGGGGACTTTCCTGGTCTGGAGGAGATAGCTCTTCGGTAGCTGATAGTTTAAAAAGCGGAGTTAAAACTATCTTTTCAAGCGATGATGCTTTTGCTGCTCTGAAAGTTGATGGATCGGTTATAACTTGGGGAAGAAAAAGTGCTGGAGGAGATTCTTCTAAGGTAGCTGGTAGTTTAAAAAGTGGGGTTAACCGTATTTTTGCAACCGAGCGAGCTTTTGCAGCCCTCAAACTTGATGGATCTGTTATAACCTGGGGGAATAAGGGTTATGGAGGAGATTCTTCTTCTGTGAAAGATCTACTAAAAGGTGGAGTTAAAAATATTTTTGCATCCCCTCGAGCTTTTATAGCATTGAAAGATGATGGATCTGTTGTAACCTGGGGAGATAAAGGGTTTGGAGGAGATTCTTCCAGGGTTGCAGACGAGCTAAAAAGTGGAGTAGTAAGAATTTTTCCAAAAACTATCTCCTCTGTTGCAGCACTTAAAGACGATGGAACAGTTATAACCTGGGGTGGAAAAATTCTTGATAAAGAGATTAAAGAGGAAGTTTTCCCTGGCAGTAACTAAACTCTTGTTCCATTTATACACAAAGCCCCACACTAGCTGGGGCTTTTTTATTATTTAAACTCTACCAGTTTTCCCTCCTAAGAAGGTGGGGATCCCTCTTTTTTAGATGTTAGCTACCCAATTTCTACTATGAAAAATTGTGTAAATACACACTTTTTCATAGTAGCTTCTAAAAATCATGAGTAAAAACCTCTATATTTGCATAAATATAGTGCAAATATATCACCTAATCACTATCGTTTTATCAAGATAAGTTATTAAAATCATTTATAATCTTTTTTATACCGTATGGAGGCATTAAGGAATTTATGAATCCACAGAGTTCTACTATGAAAAATTGTGTATACACACAATTTTTCATAGTAGAACTCTGTGACAACGTATCACTATAATCAGTAAAAAACAAAAAATGACATTAAAAAAAAGACACACTATTAGAAATCAAAAAGATTTTTAGCGCCAGAAATCCGAACGTAAAAGCGAACGCAAAATTTTGCGATTGCTTTTACTACCAGAATGAGATAAAATAAAACTAAATTGATATAGGAGTAATACAATGAAAGAGTCTAGATTTCTTGAACTTAAAGAGGATGTAACAAATTCTTTTTTAAAAACTGTTTCTGCTTTTGCAAATTACGGAACAGGAGAAATCAAGTTTGGGATAACAGATAATGGGGTGGTTGTAGGAATAAAAAACGCGGAACAAGTATGTCTTGATATTGAAAATAAGATTAATGACAGTATAGATCCAGTACCTGATTTTAATCTGAGTATAAACCGTAAAACATCAGTTATTACTCTTACAGTACACGAAGGTTTACATAAACCCTATTTTTATAAGACCAAAGCATATCGAAGAAATGAGACATCTACCATTCCTATTGATAGATTGGAAACTACTAGATTAATACTTGAAGGGAAAGGTATTTCATTTGAAGAACTTCCTAGTAAAGCTCATAAACTTTCTTTTTCTATATTAGAAAAAAAAATAAAAGCCACACTTAATATTAAGTCTGTAACAAAAGATACTTTAAAGACTTTAGAAATTTTCAGTGATGAAGACGGATATAACAATGCTGGAGAACTTCTTGCCGATAAAAACAAATTTTGTGGGATAGATATGGTTCGATTTAAAGACGATAATATAAATATCCTACTTAATAGAGAAACTATAGAACATACCTCTATACTGGAACAATATGAAAAAGCTGTTAAGTTCTATAGAAGTTATTATCAGTATGATGAGATTAAGGGAAGTACAAGAGAAACTATATCAATTCTTCCTGAAGAAGCATATAGAGAAGCTATTGTTAATGCACTAGTACATAGAACATGGGATATTGATGCTCATATAAATGTAGCTATGTTTGGAGATAGAATTGAAATTACTTCTCCTGGAGGGCTTCCCAGAGGTATTAATACAAAAGAGTTTCTTCAAGGAGGAGTATCCATACTTCGTAATCGTATTATTGGCAATATATTTTATAGATTACATTTGGTTGAACATTTTGGTACTGGGATTAGAAGAATATTAGACGTATATAAGAATAGTACTAGAAAACCTATTTTTGATGTATCTGAAAATTTAGTGAAAATTATTCTTCCAACTATTCAAGAAAAGATTACGCTTTCCTCCGATGAGAACAAAGTATATCTTGCAGTTCGTGGAAGAACAGTATCCAGCTCAGGTGTAATGTCTAAGACAGGGCTTAAAAAAACTAAAACTAACAAAATATTAAACGAACTAGTAAAACTAGGATATATACAATCGTCTGGGACAGGTAGAGGTATTAAGTATAGTACTACTTGAAAGATAAAAACTAAGAATAATCTATAAGTGTTTTTATCTTTGGTTCTTCTTTAACATACTTTGTACAGGGTCTTAACCTTTTACTTTTGAGGTTGTATGTTAGAGTACTAAAAAACATACTAAATTAGTAGAGTTATATCTTAATAACATTATGACATTGCGGTGGTGTTAGAATTTTAATTTACCAGTGCCTCCCCAGATAATAAACGTTCCATTTGTTCGTTGAGCTAAGAATCCATCATGAGTAGGATAAATTGAGGTTACGTCTATATCCCCATTGATATCTTCCAAGACTTCCGAGCTATCTCCTCCGTAACTAGAAGATCCCCAAGTTACCACTGATCCATCAGATCTCAGTGCTGCAAAAGCTCCTCCAGAGGAACCAGAAGCTGAATAAATAGCAGTTACTGGAATCGTTCCATCAATCTTAGTTGCAACTGAACTACTATCTCCTCCGTAACTTGAATCTCCCCAAGTTACCACTGACCCATCAGATCTAAGTGCTGCAAAGGCTCCATAACTGTCCTTAGCATTAGAATTCACATAAATCGAAGTTACAGGAATAGTTCCATCAATCATAGTTGCAACTGAACTACTATCTCCTCCTCCGTATCGATTTCCCCAAGTTACCACTAAACCATCAGATCGAAGAGCTACAAAAGCTTGATACGTGGAATAAATCGCAGTTACGGGAACCTCTCCATCAATAAAACTAGCAACTGAACTACTATTCCCTGCTGACAGCATATTTCCCCAAGTTACCACTGATCCATCAGATCGTAATGCTGCAAAGGCACAAGAATTTGAATAAATCGAAGTTACGGGAATCGTTCCATTAATAGAGCTTGCAACTCCCCCACTGTATCCTCCGTATCTTGAATCTCCCCAAGTTACCACTGATCCATCAGATCTAAGTGCTGCAAAGGCTCCATAAACACCATCAAAAGCTGAATAAATAGCAGTTACTGGAATCGTTCCATTAATCTTCGTTGCAACTGAACTACTATCTCCTCCATGATCTGAACGTCCCCAAGTAACAACAGAACCATCATCACGTAATGCTGCAAAGGCTCCAACATTTGAATAAATCGCTGTTACTGGTGTGGTTCCATTAATTTTACTTCTAACTGAACTACTATCTCCTCCGTAACTTGCAAGTCCCCAAGTTACTACTGATCCATCAGATCTAAGTGCTGCAAAGGCACTTCCCAC
>CACXFL010000194.1 GCA_902766925.1 uncultured bacterium
GATGCTTCTACTAACTCTGTTGCTGAGCTTACCATAGCGTTGATTTTCTCTCTTGCTAGATCTGTTACTAAAGCTGATTCTTCTATGAAAAAAATGCTCTGGGAGAAAAAATCACTGATAGGTACTGAAGTAGCAGGAAAGACTCTAGGTATTATAGGAGCTGGACGTATTGGTTTTTCTGTAGCTACTAAGGCTTCAGCTCTTGGGATGAATATTATTGCTGTAGATCATCCAGAGGCTAATCCTGAGTTTAGAAAAGCTGGATTTAAGATGTGTACTCTTGAAGAAGTTTTAAAAAACTCTGATTATATCACTATGCATATTCCATTTCGTAAAGGAACTCCTCCTATTATAGCAAAGAAAGAACTTTCTATGGTAAAAAAAGGAGTGTGTATTTTGAATATGGCTCGTGGTGGAGCTATAGATGAAGCTTCTCTTTTGGAAGCATTGCAAAACGGAACTGTAGCAAAGGCAGCACTTGATGTATGGTATGATGAGCCATCTTCGAATAAGGAGTTAATTCAAAATGAAAATGTTGTAGCTCTACCTCATCTAGGTGCTTCGACTAAAGAAGGACAACTTCGAGTATGTTCAAGCGTTGCTCAAAAGACTATAGATTTTTTCAGTCAGATTAATTGATTCTAACTATTATTTTTATTAACCAGATTTTATTACCAAGGACTTCTTCCAGTAGGAGGAAGACAGTTGGTTTTAGTGGAGATATAATATGGCTACCCTGTTACCGTTTTATGGAGTTCGTCCTAAAGATTCGTTGGTTGAGCTGATAAGTTGTCCTCCTTACGATGTAGTAAGTTCCGAAGAAGCTCGCTTGTTGGTTAAAGATCCAAGAAGCTTTCTAAGAGTTACTCGTCCTGAGGTAGATGATCCCGGTATGGATGAGCATGATCCTCGAGTTTATAAACTTGCGGCCTCTAATTATAAAAGTCTAAAGGATCAGGGGGTATTAGTTCAAGACGATAGGAAATGCTTTTATATCTATGAGCAGACCCTGGGAACTCATACTCAGACTGGAATTGTAGGAGTTGCAGACTGCAGGGAATACGAATCCGGTATAATTAAACAACACGAGCATACTAGAGCTGATAAGGAAGAAGATAGGGTAGCTCATATTGACTCGGTAGGAGCAAATACAGAACCTGTATTTTTTGCATATCGTGCTTGTAGTGATTTAAAACAGATTGTATCCGCTTATAAATCACAGCACAGCCCTTTGTATACTTTTAAAGATGATACTACCATTCATTCTTTATGGAAATGTGATGATCCAGATCTTGTTAGTAGAATCAGCCTTCTTTTTAAAACTAAGGTCGAAGCTTTTTATATTGCTGATGGGCATCATCGTTCTGCGGCTGCATACAGAGTATATAAAAAAAGAAGTAGTCTGGCTGGTTACACAGGTAGTGAGGAATTTAACTATTTTTTAACAGTATGTTTTCCTGATGATGAGCTCTCTATTCTTCCTTATAACAGAATTATAAAAGATTTAAATGGACTAAGTAGTGATGAGTTTTTATCTAAAATAAAAAAATGTTTTAATCTAACAGAAGTAGATAAAAACACTCATCCTCGTACTGATAAATCATACTGTATGTACCTAGATGGTAGGATGTATCTGATGGAAGCTCTTCCGCATATCTATGAAGGAAAAGATATACTATCATCTCTTGATGCATCGTTACTTCAAGATAATGTACTATCACCTATTTTAAATATCCAAAATCCAAGAACTGATCCAAGAATAGGTTTTGTAGGAGGAATAAAACCAAACTCTTATCTTACTGATTTAGTTGATTCTGGTAAATTTAAACTATGTTTTATCATGTATCCCGTAACTATAAATCAGATATTTGAGATTGCAGATGCTTCGTGTACTATGCCTCCAAAATCTACCTGGTTTGAGCCTAAATTAAAAAGTGGGTTGTTTATTCACGAGTTTTAAAAACTTAATAAAAAAGCCCTTCTACCAAGGAGGGCTTTTTATTATATTAAAATATTTTTATTGTATTAAGGTCTATTCGTCCAGGTTTTAATAACACCATCTTTTCTTATTGCTGCGTAGAATCCTCCCATATTAGAATAGTAGACCTCTTCTACAGGGGCCGACCCATCTAGTCCTTCGATAATTCCTGGGGACTTCTGCCCTCCCCAAGATACCACCGATCCATCTTCTCTTAAAGCTACAAAAGAGTTACCATTTGAATAAATTCTTTTTACCTTCACCGATCCATCTAACAAATCATCTACAAAATAGCTACTACCTCCATAGTTAGGATCTCCCCAGGATACCACCGATCCATCTTCTCTTAAAGCTACAAAAGCTCTAGAATTAGCCTCCAACTTCAGTACTGCTGGTTGAGGAGGACCTGAAAGTTTTTGACATACAGACCCACAATCTGCTCCGTATACAGAATTACCCCAAGATACCACAGATCCATTAGTACGAAGAGCACTGAAGGCATAATCCGTAGAAAAAATTTCTTTAACTTTAATACTACTGGTTGGAGGGAAATAATAACTTACTGAACTTATATCTCCTCCGTAGGCACTCTCTCCCCAAGCTGACAAGGATCCATCCGAGCGAAGTGCTACGTATGCACTAGCTCCTAGAGGATCTAGTTCTTCAACTCCTGTAATAGCATTTCTTATAACAGGATTAGCTGATACAGAATAGATAGATACTACCAAGTTATTATTATCTATAGGTACACTTATAGATCCATCAGAATATAAGAAGACATGTTCTAATATGTAATTATTCCAACTTCTTTTTGAGTTTGTATAAATCGCCTCTACACTAACACTATCGTAATAATTTTCAACCTCACTTCCATTACTTCCACCCCATTCTACTACATGTTTATCAGATCTTAGTGCAAAAAACTCTCCTGCATAGTCAGAATCATTTATCGGACGACCGTAAGGGAAAGAAGAGTAAAGTAATTTTACATCTGATGAATTATCTAGATATACACTCATACTACCTTGCGATCCACCATTTTTAATAGATCCCCAAGATACTACAGATCCATCTAACCTAAGTGCTGAAAAAGCATTAAATGTAGAAACAACACTTACTACAGGATTAGTTTCGTTTAGTTGAGCGGATACTGATTCCCAATCCCCACCAGAATTATTATCCCCCCATGTCACCACAGATCCATCTACTCTCAAAGCAGCAAAGGCTTTTCCGTTTGAATATACTGATACTACCTTCTTCTCAGGAATAGATCCTGATAGTTCCTCAGACACCGCTGAGATCTCTACTCCATATCCATTACCTGCTGTTATAATAGAGCCGTTATCTAAAAGAAGTACCCAAGAACCCATCTCGGTTGTAGCATAATTTGTATATACCCCTACTACCTTATGATCTAAGATTATATCAGGTACTGGACTAGATAGATTATAGAATGAGACTTTCTTTCTTTCGGAATCCAGTCCCAAAAGTGTAGAAGATCCTGGAGAAGCATACA
>CACXFL010000195.1 GCA_902766925.1 uncultured bacterium
AGCAAGCTCTATCGTAAGGGGTGCAGTCAATCACCCCATGATGTAACGCCACGATAGGTAGCAATATCTATTGGGGTTTAAAGGTTGGAGACATAATGTCGTTTGTACAACTGGGTAGTTACAAGCCCAATCACCTTTAGGTGATGGGTAGTTGACAAGCTTTCTTTACCTATTTACACTGGCTTAGATTTTGTTTTTGTAAATGTAGGTCCAGTAAGTTTTTATACCGGATTAGAACTTGGTTATGCTGTAAAAGTTATGTATAAAGACGATGTAGAAGGTTGGGGCTACAGAGGTGACGTTATTCCTGATGCTATTAGGGATGAATCAGATCCATTCGTAGGTCTTACTGGTAAAGCAAAAATAGGTACAGCATTTAATTTCTAGTTAAAAACTGATTTTTATAAAAAAGGTTCCTGATCTAATAAAGGTTAGGAGCCTTTTTTTGATTTATGGATTCTGATTCCATTATTAAAGATTTATTTAAATATTAAAAATTTAAGATTTGATTTTAGATAGAATAAAACGTCTTGGATTATAATACAGAGAAGATAGAACCAGATAGGAGTGAAGTAGAGAGATCTTTATATTATCCTTTAGAGTTTTAAAATGAGACAGTCCTGTATCAGGGTAGGTTACTCGAGTTTCTAGGTTAATTATAGGAATCAGGTTCCAATAAGCTCTGACTAGGATCTCTATATCAAAACCCATTCTCATAAATTTACAGGATGAAAACAGTTTTAGGGTTGATTGGATTGGATAGAGCCTATAACCACATAGACCATCTTGAATGATTTTTGATGAGAAGGTTTCTATATGAGTCCAAAAAGTAGTGATTCTATGTCCTATCTTTCTATGTTTAGGAACACTACTATCAAATACAGGCACTCCACATATTATGGCAGTAGGGTTTTTACGAGCTAGATCTAAAAAGTTTTGGATATCATTTATGTCGTGTTGTCCATCTGCATCGATTTGTAAGGCATGGGTATAATTATGATTAGAAGCCCAGATAAAAGCTTGATGTGTTGCGGATCCTTTTCCTTGGTTTTTATCTTGGGATATATAGAAGAAGTTATTTTCACTGCAGATGGATTGAAGTTTTTCAGATTGTTCTTGGGTACTTCCATCGTTAGATACAAGAATATCTACGGATATATTTTTTAACCTAGGTAAAAATTTTATAAACTGATCTAAATGATTATAAAAAGGAATAATAATAATAGGAGAAAAGTTCATTTTTAAACCTTAAATATATTTACAATTTAAGAAATTTTTTTTTAGTTAAATGATAGGATATAAACTGGTATACAAACATACAACCTATCAACACATAAGATATCAGACCGTTATATATTGTCCATATTTTTAAAGGAGTAAAAAGAGTAGTTATAGATACTAATGTATTTATAAACATAAATATGGACCATTGTTTTTTACATTTTAGTAGGTAAGTAGAAGAGGGTATGGTTTTAATATGAAAGAAATTAGTAATTTTTTGAGTAGAGGATTCTATAAAAGAAGTTGTTTTATTTGAATAAAAGATTAAGAAAAAAGAAAAGTTCATCAAACAGGGGTATATCCTTAAAAAGAAATCTTTTTGAACTATAACAATACTTAAAGCTAAGAAGAGTCCTATTACAAACTGCCAGATGCTTCTGGTTGTGATAAATTTTATAATGATAAAGAGTGAAAAAATTATTCCTATAAATCTATAGGAATAATTATTGGTCAAAAGATAGAATACAATAAAAGGATATAAAATGAATACAAATAATAAGGATGATAGAAGAAATTTTAGATATTTAGTCTTATTTTTCATTTACCAATTTTTCAATAGTGTCTATCACATCCCCTAAAGTTCTGATTTGTTGAAAACTTTCAGGGTCTACTCTTTTTTTAATAAAAGATTGGAGTCTTACTACGAGATCTACAGCATCAATACTATCAAGATCAAGATCTTCAAATAATTTAGCATCATCTGTTAATTTATCTGGAGGACAGTCAAAATCTTTAATTAAAACATCAGTTATAGTCTTTCTTATTTCATCACGTGTAGGCATTAAGTTTACTCCAAATCAATGTTTTTCTGTCCAGATACAAAATCACATAGGGTGGATACTGAATAAAAATACTGTTTATATTCAGTATCATCTTCACTAAGAGTGAGATCGTATTTTTTCTTTAGTGCCATTCCAAGTTCTAGAGCATCTATAGAATCAAGTCCTAGGCCATCTTTGAATAGAGGAGCAGAGCTATCGATATCATCAGCTGATAAATCTTCAAGATCTAGTGACGAGATAATAAGATTTTTTATTTCTAATTCCAGCAAAGATCTTTTCACTACAATTCCTCCAACTACAGTCCGTAACCTATTTTATAGAATAAGAAAATTCCAGTCAAGACTATCCATGATTTTGTTTTTGAATTAACTATAGATAAATATATAGATCTGATTTTATAGATCAAGGATGAAATCTTGAAGTTTTAGATTGGAATAGAATTTACTATTTTGTTAGACTCATACGAGGTATGAAGTTTTTTAAGAAGTTTTTTGAGTGATAGGTAAAATGCAGTTTTTATTAACACAGTTAGGTATAGTTTGTGCTCTTGGTAATGGAGAGGATGAGATCTTAAAGAATGTAGTAGAAAGTCCTCTTATAGGGATGAAAAAAAGAAGTTACGGAAATATCGATACTGTGTTTGGAACAGTGTCTGGGATAGAAGAATCTGGTGAGATAAGAGCTAACTTATTACTAAAAGAAGTATGCTTGCAACTAGATATCTCTAAGATAAAATCTAGGTATTCTTCTTCAAGAATTGGAATAGTTTTAGGTCTTACTAATACCGGAGTAGGAGAAGCTCAAGAAGGAATACTCGAGTTACTTAGTAGTGGTAAATTACCAGAAGGTTTTGATTTTTCATGGTTAAACCTTAATACTCCTACCGAGTATTTGAAGAATCTATTGGGACTAGAAGGACCTTGTTATACTGTTTCTACAGCTTGTTCTTCATCTTCTAAAGTTTTTTTATGTGCAAGATCTATGATAGAATCCTCACTCTGCGATTGTGTAATAGTAGGAGGAGTAGATGCCTTTTGTAGTTTTGCTTTGTGTGGGTTTCGTTCTTTAGAGGCTTTAAGTAAAAAACAGACTAATCCTATGAGTAAAAATAGAGATGGAATAAATCTTGGAGAAGGAGCCTGTCTTTTTGTGATGGAAGCTGATAGAACAAAAGCTTGTAGTAGTATTAAACTCAAGGGAGTTGGGGAATCTTCAGATGCATATCATATAACTTCTCCAGATCCTGAAGGTGTGGGAGCCTATCTTGCTATGAGTCAAGCTCTAGAAGATTCAGGTCTTTCTTCTAAAGATATAGATTATATCAATCTACATGGAACAGGAACAATTCATAACGATTCTATGGAAGCTTTAGCAATTAGTAAGTTGTTTAATAAAGATCTACCTTGTTCTTCAACTAAACCTATGAGTGGACATACTCTAGGAGCTAGTGGAGCAGTAGAGTTGGGATTTAGCTATATTATGTTAAAGAATAATTGTCTGTTTCCCCATATATATGATGGGATCTTTGATGAAAATATTGTAAAATTAAATCTCGTTGAATCCTTTTGTAAGAAAGAAATTACAAATATTATGTCTAACTCTTTTGGGTTTGCTGGAAGTAATGCGAGTGTTATTATAGGAAAATGAGTTTATATGGATAGTAATTTAGAATCTGGAGTTGGATTACAAATCGAAAGGTTATTACCTCATGATCATCCTATGATTTTGATCTCGGGTGTTAAGCTTTATGAAAAGAATTTAAAGAGTATTATAACATGGGTAGATATTAATGAAGAGAGTTTGTTTTTTGATTCTATGATTGGAGGAGTCCCTTCATATGTATCTTTAGAATATATTGCTCAGACTATAGCAGCTCTTGCTGGGATTTATACTTATAGGCAGGGACTAGAACCTCCTAAAGGTTTTATTCTGGGAACAAGAAAAATGAACCTAGATGTAGATGTTTTGGCTCCAGGAAGATATGAAATCTATTGTGAGGAACTTTTTTTTGATAATGAGTTTGCTTCATTTGACTGTAAGTTAAAAATAGATGATAAGGAGTTAGTAAGTTCTATACTTAATACATATCGTGTTGAGAATATGGAAAAGTTTGTAAAGGAAAATAATTTAGGATAATTAAAAAGAATAAGTAAAAGGAAGATAAGTAGGATGGATAGTGGTGATAAAAAAAAAGTTCTTTTAACTGGAGCTTCTGGAGGAATAGGTAAAGATACAGCAATTTATCTAGCTAAGATAGGATACGAGTTAGTTCTTTGTTATAACAGAAATCGGGATAGGGCTATAGTTGTACAAGAAGAGATCAAAGAACTTGGCGGAAAATCAACCCTTTTATGTTTTGATATTGCAAATAGAGAACAAACAAGACAGATACTTGAAGAAGATATAGAACGTAATGGTATATATTACGGAGTGGTTCTTGCTGGCGGAATCAACATGGATAATCCTTTCCCTATTTTGAAAGATGAACAGTGGGATAGAGTGATTTCTACTAATCTAGATGGACTATATAATGTGTTAAAACCTATTATTATGCCGATGATTTCAAATAGGGTTAGAGGAAGAATAGTTAGTATTTCATCTATATCTGGGATAGTAGGTAATCGAGGTCAGGTTAACTATTCTGCTAGTAAAGCAGGAATTATTGGGGCGTGTAAAGCTTTAGCTTTGGAGTTAGCTAAACATAAAATTACAGTTAACTCTATAGCTCCTGGTATTATAGATACAGATATGATTAAAGATTTAGATATAGATGAAGTAAAAAAAATGATTCCTATGAGAAGAATAGGTACAGGAAAAGAGGTAGCAAGTCTTGTGGCTTATCTACTTAGTGAAGATGCTTCATATATAACTCGTCAGGTTATTTCAGTAAATGGTGGAATGGTGTAATGAGAAGAGTTGTTGTTACAGGTATGGGGTGTATAAGTCCGTTGGGGATAGGTGTAGATCCTTCTTGGGATAGATTGCATAAGTTAGAAAATACCGTAGAGGTATGTGATGAAATTAATAATTATGAGGGAGTTCATTCTCATTTAGTTTCAAGGATTAAAAATTTTGAGGTTCCTTCGTATTATTCAAGAAAGGTTACTAGAAGTACTGGTCCTGTATCTATTATGGCTCTTATGGCAACAAGAGAGGCTTTAGAAGATAGTCTACTTCTTGAAAGAGAAGATATTCTTGGATCTGGAAGAACAGGAGTAGCATATGGATCTTCATTCGGATCTATTCAACCTGTTGCTGATTTTATTTCTGTTTTAAATAAACATAAGTTAGACAGACTTGATTCATCAACCTACATAAAAATTATGCCTCATACTACCGCAGTAAATATATCCTTATATTTTAAAACTAAGGGAAGACTTATTCCAACAGGTACAGCATGTACTTCAGGAAGTTTAGCTGTAGGCTATGCCTATGAAGCTATAAAAAACGGAATGCAAGATGTAATGATAGCTGGAGGAGGAGAAGAGTTTAGTGTGGTTCAAGTAGCTATTTTTGATACCTTGTATGCTACTAGTATAAAAAATGATACTCCTTCTCTTACTCCATCTCCTTATGATAAGGATAGAGATGGGCTAGTTATAGGAGAAGGAGCAGCAAGTTTAATTCTTGAAGAATATGAACATGCTAAACTTAGAGGAGCTCCAATACTTGCAGAGGTTGTAGGTTTTTATACCAATACAGATGGTACTCATGTCACTCAACCTAACAGTACTACTATGGCAATGTGTATGAGAGAAGCGATAAGATCTTCAGGGATTAATTTTTCTGATGTTGGTTATATTAATTCCCATGGTACTGGAACTACTCATGGAGATAGTTGTGAGTGTCTGGCTGTTAAATCTGTTTTTGGAGATCATACTCCTCCTATGAGTTCTCTTAAATCTTATACTGGACATACTTTAGGAGCTTGTGGTGCTCTTGAAAGTATATTCTGTATTAGAATGATGAATGAAAACTGGTATCATCCAACACTTAATTTAAATACTCCAGATGAGGATTGTAAGGGGATAGATCATATCCAATTTAAACCTAGAGAATTTGAATCAAGCTATGTTATGAATAATAACTTTGCTTTTGGTGGAATCAATACTTCATTAATTTTTAAAAGAATAGGATAATAAATTAATTTTTAAATAGGAGTAACTATTTTAATTTACAATATTTATAAGTTCTTTTATGAAGACAATCAACAATTTGAAAATTAGATCCTATTTGAGTATTACTACTAACGTATCCATTTTGAGAGAATCCAAAGGATTCTCTGTTAATACAGCTTCCACTTTGTGGATTCCCATGATTAGCATAGAAGTTACAGTTAACTTTTTGTAAAATTGCATTTATAGCGGTGGAAGTATTTCCATTTTTACATGAGTACATAGTAACAGGACCGGATCTATTTGCGCTGTTCCAAAAACGATTTACTACGTTTTGAGTACATTCTCCTCCAGGATAGGAGGCAAGTATTCCAAAAGTGGCAGGTTTTTTATTTATAGCAACATTATTTACATAACAATTTTTCTTCTCACTATCTGCTAAATATCCTGAAGGATTTGGTATACAGGTTATAAGGTCAAAACTATTAGTTATATTTGAAATCCAAGAGGTAGCAACGGATCCAGAAGTTCCCACATGAATAGCTACGTTAGAATCAGAATTAAAGGGATTATTATTACAATAAGCCCAAGGTAATCCTACTCCACAAGATATCGCACTATATAGTTTTTCACCATCACAATAAGCAGGACACATTGAAGTAGCTCCTAAATTTATACATTTTGAAGATTTAATACATCCAAGATAGTTATATAAATCGTTTACTGTCTTAATTGGATTTGTGGGTAGTTGAGTTATATATTCACTAGGATCTAGGACAATAGGTTTTAAAGGATTATTGTTAGATACTGTACAGGAGTAAATAATAGGATTTGAGGTGTGACAGGTATACAGTGTTAAAGTAGATCCTGATAGATACTGGGTAGCAAGATTTCCTCCATTATTAGCTACTATGTTACACCAGGATGCATAAGCAGTACTATGTATTTTACAATTTGATACGTTTAATATATCTGGTACACTTCTACAAGAATAAGCACATCCTAAATCATTATCAATACATTTTGTAAGAGAACATCCTCTTAGGGTTAAATAATTTTCTACTCCAGGAAATTCAGTTTTAGTTTCTTCCTCAGGTGGATCTATAGTAGGAGGAGGAGTGGTAACAGTAGGTTGAGGAGTTGAAGGAGGAGGAGTAGTAACAGTAGGTTGAGGAGTTGAAGGAGGAGGAGTGGTAACAGTAGGTTGAGGAGTTGAAGGAGGAGGAGTGGTAACAGTAGGTTGAGGAGTTGTCACGGTAGGAGTAGATGTAATTTCTTGCTCAACAATATCTTGCTCTTGATTAGCTGAAGTATCATTTGTTTTATAATTTGTATTTATATCAGTAATATCCTCCAAGCTTTCTCTTGTACGCTCGAGATTTTGCTCTTGCTCTTGCTCTTGAACAGTAGCTAATTTAGAAGACTCAAGATCTAGAGGTTTACATGAAACTATAAAACAGATAGTAATCATTATAACTACTTTTTGCATTTTTTAAGAACTCCTTAAAAAAGTCTTACTGAATGTTTTTTTAATTATAACACAGCAGCAAGAATTGTTTTTATTTATCTTTGTAAATAACAACTGGAAAATTTATAATTCTACAATTAGGTTGCAATCATTTTTTGTATAAGATGAGTAAATTGTAACATAACTAGGTGTCGTAGTAAAATAAAAGAAAATTTTCTCTAAAAGTGTAAGAAAAATATCATAAGGTAGATTCTTCTTTTTCAATCTCTTTTAAAACTTCCTGTAAAATAGATCCCCAATCGTGCTTCGAAGGACAGATAAAAGTACAAAGTCCCATATCTTCTTCATCTAATTCAAGGCAACCGAGTTTTATTGACATATCGATGTCTTTTATTAAAAGTGATTTTAATAAAAATAAAGTAGATGTTTCAAAAGGAAATACTTTATCAAAACTTTCTAGAGGAAATACTGGTTTTAATGATCCATGTGTTTTAGAAGAAAACTTAAATGTTCTTCTGATAAATTTAGAGATAACGGTATTATAAAAAGAATAGTATCCAGGATCAGGTCTTGCCCAACCAAATAGTGTGGTGGAGTTATCGGGGGATAGCACACTGATTTTAGTATCGTATATTCCTATAAAAGATCCTGTAGGATCACTAGTTTGGTTTCTACCATTTAGATAAGATCCTATCAGGATATCATTTTTGTTTATGGCATCAGTTAATAGTGATGAAAGAACATCTAGTGAAGATCCTAGGGTAAGTTTTATATGAGTAGGGGTCTTGATATTACCTGATAGAGCCAAAATCTTTGTAAAATCTAAAGAACCACTGGTAAAAAACTTTCCAATTCTTATAACATCTTGAATATCTATATAGAAAGGAAGATGATCTTTTTTAGGATATACCGGGTCTAGGTAGTGGATATGAGTTCCTGGAAGGCAACTAGGATATCTACCTTCAAATAGTCTAATTTTCTCGATTGTAAAACTAAGCATCTGTTTTAGTTTTAAAAAAGTAGATTTGTTTGTACAAAAATATATGGAAGAGCTTAGTTTAGAAAGAACCTCTATCCCTTTAGTATAATGGGATCCATCATATCTAGATACTACAAATGGTATATCAACTGGTAGAGGATCCGTATCCATTGCTGTTATAAATACGGAAGAAGGAATAGAAGATGAGTGTGGAATTTTAGAAAAAGGACGCTGTCTAAATAGAGTCCAAAGTCCTGATTCTAATAGGGAGGTTTTAACTGATTCTAAAGTAGTATCGTTGTAACTAAGCGAAACAGGATCGGTAGACGAGGAAGTATCTGGTTTAATTACTACTCCAATTCTTTTTCTTCCATCTAGTAAATAATCCACAATCTTACCTGATACTGGAGATAAAAATTTTACTTTAGGATCATCTAGTAATGTAAAAAGGGGAGATTGTAAATGGACTAATTGATCTTTCTTTACTAAGGAATTTATAAGTCTTTGATGATCGGTAAATACAGAAATTGTAGCTGACAAGGTGGAAGAAAGGTCTACTAGAGTAGGAGAAGCAATCTCATTTGTAGGAACCTTTAAATTTAAACCACGGCGTATTTTTATCGTTTTTATATCCATAGAAGATCCTTAAAGGTTAAAAAGAAATCTTAGTTAATAAATTCCTCACGTTTTATAAGTATACCCCCGAATATAAAAAAGAGACAATCTGATTTTTAACTAGCAAATTATAACTAACATCTTGAACTTACCTAAAAAATAAAATAGAAGATCCTTAGATATAGATGTGATAGTATTCTATCTATATATGTAGATATTAAGAAGGGAATAAAATGAGTGCTATATTAGTATGTGTGGTTGGATTAGGTGGTCTTATTATAGGAGGAGCTGCTTCTTTTTTTATAACTAGAAGTGTTATGTCATATAAGTACAGGTTAAAGGAAGAAGAATTAAATATGAAGTTAAGCTCTTCTGAACAGTTATACCAAGAAAAACTTGGATATCTAAAATCTTTAAATGAAGATATGGAAACTAGATTCAAAGCTTTGTCTGGTAAAGCTCTAGAAGAAAATAGCGTATCTTTTTGTAGACTTGCCCAAGCTCATCTTGCAGGATTAAATCAACAGGCTATATCCTCTTTTAAAGAAAGAGAATCTTCATTTTTAAATATAATATCTCCAATTAAAGATTCACTCTCTAAAGTAGATCAAAAGATAGCAGATCTAGAATCTCAAAGAATAAAAGCATATGAAGGAATGCATCAACAGATAAAAGATATGATGGAAGCTCAAACTGAACTTAGATCTGAAGCTCATAGACTTTCTTCTTCTTTGAGTGCTCCTACAGTAAGAGGTAGATGGGGGGAAATGCAACTTCGTCGTGTAGTAGAAATAGCTGGGATGGAAAGGTATTGTGATTTTGAAGAACAATACAGTAAAGATAGGGAGAAAGGATCAGAAGGAAAAATAAGACCAGATCTTATAGTAAAACTTCCTGATGATAAAGTTATTATCGTAGATGCTAAAACGCCTCTTTCATCCTATCTTGAAGCTATATCTAGTGATGATGATAGTGTAAGAGAAAAGAAATTTTTGGAACATGCTTCACATCTAAAAAAACATATTCATTTATTAGCAGGTAAAGGATATTGGAAAGAATTTGGAAGTTCTTCATTGGAACTTGTAATCTTATTTGTTCCTGGAGATAGTATTTTAAATGCAGCTTACGCACAAGATCCTTCACTTCTAGAATATGCTCTATCTCAAAAGATACTGATTGCTACTCCTACAACTTTAATAGGAATTTTGACAGCTATATCTCAAGGATGGAGAAATAAAAATTTAGAAGAACAAGCATCAGGAATAATAGAGTTAGGAAAAACATTGTATGATAGGTTATCTTCGGTATGTACTCATATTGTTAATCTAGGGAAGAGTTTAAAATCAACTCTTACCTCTTATAACAATGTGGTATCTTCAATGGAAAAAAGAGTTTTTGTAACTGCTAGAAAATTTAATGAAATAAATGCACTTAGCCTGGAATCCATTCCTAAAGTAGAACATCTTGAATCAGATGTTAAAAACTTTAAAGAAGGACTTACGGGTGATATAGATTATGATGCTGGTATTAAAACTGATAAAAGTTTAGATAGTAATTTGTAGATTAAATCTTTTCTGATATGAGGATAGGAAAAAAGGATTAGTAGTAGTTACTAATCCTTTTTTCCTACTTTGTTCAGGTTATTATACCAATTATTTATACAAAGAACTTATATATCTATCTACTACTCTTGGTACGATTACATCAGGTTTGTCATTACCTGAAAACATTCCACTCTTTCCTGTTCCGTACAAATCAGCATTGCTAAGAACTTTACTTGAGTTTGTATCTATAACTTTAATGTTAATATTCACTTTATCTCTTATACCAGACCAAGCTGTAAACCTATCCTCCCATTGTGTTATTTCTGGACAAACAACTAAATCTATATTTTGTTTTTTTGCAGCAGCTATTCCTTCTTGTAAAGAGGTTACACTAGTAGCTGATTGAACAATTATTTTAGAATGTTTTTGGAAAGCTTGAACCAGTTGTTGCTGTACAACATTTCCAGAATTAGTATATGTTGTAGTTCCATAGATACCATCTTTGGGTAACATTACATATAGGCTTTTATCTGGACTGATAGTAGTTGAATTAGAATTAAAAGTTACTTGAGTTGTAGCACATCCTGTCATTGTTAAAATAGTTATTAAATAACCAAAAACGATTAAGATTATTTTTTTTATAGTTACTCCTTATTTGTTAGGTTCTTAATTAGATCAATTTTATTAGATTTAAACTTACAATTAGAAAAATAAAAACTAAATTCTAACTTGATTAAGTTACTAAATTTTGATTATATCCCTAGGCTCTAAGCTTTAGACTTTGTAATAGAAGAAAAGTAACAAAATTAAGTAATTTATAATATATATTCTATATCTTTAATGAGTTAATGGTATTTGTAGAGGGTAGTTATGAGATGTTTATTTAAAGTTATGGTATTAGTTTTATCCTTTTTCTATTGTACAACATCTACTTTTTCACAAAGTATTAATTTTTTTCAAAATGATTCAGTAGGAAGGGTTGGTCATTGTAGTGCTTCGCTTCTTTCTGAAAGAATTGCCTTACTTTCAGCACACTGCTTACTTCATGAAAATAAAAGTCTAAAACCAGATGCTCATGAGTTCATAATTGGTGGTAAAAGTATAGATATAGAACTTGCAGTTCTTGGCTCTTCTGTTTTTGCTTTAGATACAATGTATAATCCTTTAGTACTAAAAGATTGGGCTTTTATAATTTTAAAACCTAATACCTATACTAAAAATAGATTTTATATGAATCTTTCTAACAGTTATTTTTCATCATATTTAATTAATCATAGGCCTAAAACTCTTAAAGTAACTTCATTAAATGTTACAGGGTTAAATGAAGATCTTAATCAAGTCTCTGAAGTTTGTAATGTATATAGTAGTGCGAAAACAGATTTATTATTTACCACATGTAAAAGTACGGTAGGTGGTTATAGTGGGGGTCTGTTTGATAATAATTTTAATTTAACTGCTATTATGAATATTTCGGTTGGATACTATTATAAAGATCCTAAACTTCCTACTAGTATTAAAAGTGTAGCTATTCCTGTTACTGATTCAATGATTAAAACATTCCAAGCTGTGGATCTATCGGTTAAAATGCATCCTGTTGTAACAACTAAAAATATACTAAGTTCTTTATTAGGGGTTAATTATCTAGATGATACATCTTCTGATTTGGTTGTATTTAATATAAAATATGATCAAAAAACAGATTCAAGAGAAGCTGTAATAAAAGGTTTAAGATCATTTAAGCTAGTAGATAAACTAAATGGTAGTTTTAAAGGTAGAAGTTTTTTGGAATACGATGATCCTATAGATGATCAAGGAATAAAAAGACGCAGGATATTTAGAAGATAAAACATGAAAAATTGTTGTATATAAAAAATGGTGTGAATGTCTAGGAAAGATACTCACACCATTTTTTATACTTAACTTTTAATCATTTAGGTAGTTTATTAATTTGTTAATCTATTAAAGTAAGAATTAATTTTATTCCAATCTCCACCAACGATCTGTCCTTGATGTTTAGCTTCCTTATCATAGAAATCTATGGTAGGAATAGCAGATGTTGATCCATAAGGAGATCTAGCTCCAGCATCTGTATTTGCATCGTAGATATGCATTTTACCTTTAAATTTAGCTCCTTGAGAACTTCTAATTTCAGATTTAAGAGTATTACAAGCTCCACACCAACTAGCACTATAGATTACCATAGTAGGATATCCTTTAGGAATAGTAGGAGTTTGGCTTACTGATATAATCTGTCCTGTAGGAACAGGTTCATTATTTTCAGGTTTAGTTGGTGTATCTTCTTTTGGTTGATCAGGTTTTGAAGGATCGTTAGAAGAAGTATTCGAAGAATCTATCTTACAATTTGTATCAAAAGAAGGAATAGATCCTACAGCACCAAGATGAATATCAAGTTCTAACTTATCATCTAGTTCTGATTGAGGTATATATAGAAATCCATTTTGTAAGGTAAAGTTTGAAGAAGCAGAATCTATTGCATAAAGTGGTTTTTTAGAGGTTCCTTCAGTTTTCCATAACCACATTTTAAATTTATAACCAGAAGGACATTCATTCAGTATTTTTGTATCAATTCCTGCAACAGCTACATTATTTTCTGATAGAAAACCTGGAGTACAGGTATTTTGAGAACGATCTAATCTTTCTACACACACAGAATACCCGTTTGCTCCTTTAAGATCAGCGGGTAAATTAATAAGTATAGAAGTAGTACCAGAAAGTAGTTGACTCTTTTTTATGTTACAAGAGATTAACATAGATACTAATAAAATGGTGAATAAAAAGATGCGTTTCATTTGGATCTTCCATTAGATTAAAAATATGTTATAACTATAATTTTCTCAAACAAGAGTTAAAGAGCAAAAAATATACCATCTAAATTTTTATAAAAAGTTAATTAATTTAATGGTTTGAAGAGTGAGAAAGTAAAAAAATAGGTGTCTAATATCTATATGAATATAAATATCTTTATAGTTATAGAACATATACTATAGTAAAATAAAAGATCTTGTTTAAAGCTAGGCTATTTGTTTAATATACAAATTATCAGATCTTTTTATTTATCCGGGTTTAGGGTGCGTATCAAATGAGTATGACTACATCTAAGATTGTTGAAAAACTACTTTCCAAGGTAGATCTAGCATCTTTGATTGGAGAGAGGGTTAAACTTCAAAGAAAATCTGGATATACAGTAGGACTTTGTCCTTTTCATAATGAAAAGACTCCTAGTTTTGTTGTGTATCCTAGAAGTTATTTTTGTTTTGGATGTAAAAAAAGTGGAGATGCTATAAGTTTTGTTAGAGAAACTCAAGGGATGGGATTTGTTGAAGCTATAAAATGGTTAGCTTCTAAATATGGAGTAGATCTTCCAGAATTAGAAGAGACTTCTAATTATAAGAAAGAACAAGATCTAGGAAAGAAGTTATATTCTGCACTGCAGCACGCTCATATCATGTATATGAATAATATAAATTTACCTATGGGGAAAGAAGCCAGAGAGTACCTTCATGGAAGACAGTTTAGTGATAAGGATATCAAAGAGTTTGGATTTGGATATGCTCCTCGTGGAAAGAGCGTATATGAAGCTTGTAGGGGGTTAGGATTAACTGATTCTGAGATAATTCAAGCATCTCTTTCTACAGGTAGTTCTGGTAGATACTATGATTTTTTTCAAGATAGATTTATTATCCCTATCTATGATTCCTACTCAAGACTTGTAGGTTTTTCTGGAAGGGCTTTAAGTTCTGAGGTGTTACCAAAGTATAAAAACAGTAGGGAAACTCCTCTGTTTAATAAATCATCCATTCTATTTGGTTTCTATAAGGCTAAAGAAGCTATAAGAAAGGGAGAGTCTGCTATTTTAGTAGAAGGAAACCTTGATGTTTACAGGTTATGGAAAGCAGGGTTTAGAGGAGCTTGTGCTGGGATGGGAACCGCTATAAATGAAGGACATTTGAAACAGGTTTCTTATTTTACTAATAAGCTATATTTAATATTAGATGGAGATTTTGCAGGAAAGAAAGCTACCATTTCTACCATAGATATAGCTTTGAAGGTTCCTGATTTAAATATATCTGTGTGTGTACTTCCTTCAGGACATGATCCAGACAGTTTTATACTGGAGTATGGGAGTGATGGGTTTAAGGATTTAGTGGAAAATCACTCATTGGATCTTGTCGATTATGTGGTAGGAGAAGTTTTAAAGGGAGCTACCTCTTTAGAAATTCCTCATAAGGTTTCTACAAGTATTTTGCCATGGCTCTCTCGTCTTAAAGATCCAATACAAAGATCTTATCTTATATCAAGAATTTCTGATATTACTGGGATAGATGCCGGGGAACTCCATAGACAACTTCGTTTTGTTATGAATAGTAACCAAGGTTACACTGGACTTAAACGAAAGGTAGATCAAAATGTTCAAGAACAAAAACCAGTAAAGAAATTAACTATAGAATTAACTCCTTTAGATAGAGAGTTTCTTGCAAATCTTTTTTTACTATCCTCGGATGATGATACTACTACGTTAATTCAAAGGATTCAGGAAGTATCTTCGTATATAAGATTAGATGAGAGTTGGTCTGTTTTTATTAAAGAAATCATATCAATTTTAAGACAGGGTGGATCTCCCAGTGATAGTGAAATCTATACCAAAATGTCATCCTATCTTGATACTAGGGTAGTTTCTTTTATTCAATGGGTACAAAAGAATATAAAAGCTTTTACTGGTCAAGATAGAAAACTTGCTATAGAGAATGAACTTAAAGAGTATAAAAAAAGATACTATCAATCTGAGATTGAACAACTAAAAATGCAACTCTCATCAAATCCTGAAGATTCTCTTACCATCCTTCAATCTATCTCATCTTTGAATAATGAGATTAAAAATTTATAATTTGTCAATATTTACTCTGTTTTGCATATTTATTAATCGTTTTTTTGTTTTATTTTACAAAAAAATAGTTTTTAAGCACCGTATTGAATAAAAAAGTGTCAGTCTTTGTTGAAAGAAAGAGTTGAATAGTTAATAATCAGAACTTCCGAAATTTTAAAATAGTTTATTTTTATTAATTAATTATAGGAGAGAATATATATGAAAAGAATTCTTATATCCCTTAGTATCTTTTTTATGTTTACTTCAGGACTTCAGGCTCAAATTTTTGGTGGATGGTTTAGAGGATACAA
>CACXFL010000196.1 GCA_902766925.1 uncultured bacterium
ACAATTATTAGAGCTACTATAAGAATATTTTAGATACAGGGTTTGTTCAGTGTAAGATCCAGGAACTGTTGGAGTTAGGCTTCCATCAGAATTAATTAAGTCATCTGCCTCAGAATTACAAGATCCTTTATGAATTGATACACTACTTCCAGGAATCATTCCAGTTACACTGATACTTGAAGGAGATGCACCATATAAAATAGGATCTGAAGTTATAGTTAAATCCTCGATATCAAGTCCATAGGTATACTGTACTCCTTCAGAGCAGCTAGACACCCCAGCGTAGCTTTGTTTCAGATAATAAGTATGGATGTTATTATCGTTAAGTTCTGAACTAATAGAGACCACCACAGATCCAGTATCAGAATTAACTGTCTCACTTACTGCCGTTCCTGTACAAGTTGAACTCTCATATAAGGCAATACTTACATTCTTACCAGCATATAAATTTGTTACATCAAAAGTAGGTATCCTTTTATGAGAAGAGGTTTGAGCTTGATTTAACGCCAGAGTTGCTTTTTCTAAGTATACATAACGAGATCCAATTTCAGAACAAACACTTGTTTGATCATAAGTGTATTTTACATATAAAGGTACATCAGTATAAGTATTAGTGGTAGTTGGAGTAAGCGTTCCATCTTCACTAATTGAATCATCTGCTGGGTTTTCACAGCTTCCCTTATGAATAGATACGCTAGATCCTGGAAGGATTTTTGAAACAGTTATACTTTGAGGGGTTGAACCAAAAAGAACTTCATCAGAGCTAATAGTTAAGTTTGAAATATCTAGATCATATTTATACTCTACTGGATCTGAACAAGTAGCTACTCCACCATAAGATTGTTTTACATAATATGTATGAATATTAGTATCGGCTAAGTTATTTACTGGAGATATCAGTGCTGATCCTGTATTTGATTCTAATAGATCACTTTTACTTTCATTCTCACAGTTTGAATCTTCATGTAAACTTAAAGAAACATTTTTACCGATAAATAAGTTTGATACGTTAAATTTAGGATTTCTTCTATCAAGGCTAGTTTGTTCTTCATTTAAAGCAAGTATTGGTTTAACAAGGTGAATAAAACTTCCTTGAAGTTCCCTACATTCTACATTATTGAAATAGGTAACTTCTACAGAAAATCTTTTTTCAAAATTTGTATCTTCAAACACTCCTTCTTCTATTTTAAATGTTCCATCCTGAGTTAAACTAGAAATAGGTGAAGATCTACCTAAACATTCTCCTTCATATAAATTTAAACTAGCTCCTTTAACTAATCCTTTTACTTTTATTTGAGGCATTAGATCATTGGAATGATTATTAGAAGAAAAATTTAAAAGTCCAAATTTTAACTTACTCCATACTTGTGTTTGTAAATCTACTGTAGCAGTTGATCCGGAAGAATATGAGCTATAATCAGCTTTACAGGAAGACAGAATAGATAAAAACAAAAATAGCAGAATTAATCTATATACAGTACAGCTGTATATACTAGATATAATCTTATTATTTCTTTTTTCTATTCTATTCATTATATTTTTTCTAAATGTAAAAATTAAATACACGCACTCTGTATTACCAATCGGTATATATAATAGATGGATTAGTGGGCTAATTTATATAAAAGTATAAAAATAGGTATATATTCTTATATATCTAGATATATATAAATTTTAAAAATCAGATAAAAAATCCCAAAATCTATTGGCTTTAACTAAAATAATTCCTTGATTTTACAGCCTATTTTTTATATTTTGGGATCCACTTTATTATGGTTAATGTATGATAGCTATGTTATCATAATTTCATTATAGATAGTTTAATACTCAGTATATATACTGGAGAAAAATATGAATAAAAAGATTCAATACGGAGCTGCTTCTTTTAAAGAGATAATAGAAACTTCTTCTTTATATATTGATAAAACTTCAAAGATTTATGAACTGATAACACAAGGATCAAGAAGATTTTTTCTATCCCGTCCTCGTCGTTTTGGAAAAACTCTTCTTGTAGATACTCTATCTGAGATTTTTCAAGGAAATAAAGAATTATTTAAAGGACTTGCTATATACGATAGTGATTATGATTGGACGCCTTATCCTATAATCAGATTATCTTTAAATAATTGTAACGCAACGACATCTGAAGAATTAAACGAATATCTTCAATTCACTATACAAAATATAGCAACTCAATATAATTGTGATCTATCTATCTTTACTCCTAAGAATGTAGTTCAATTATTTACAGCTCTTTTTACCTTTTTTAGTTTACAAAAAAAACAAGTAGTAGTTCTAATAGACGAATACGATTATCCTATTTTAAAAAATATTGATCTTGGTACTTCTTTACTAGAAGAAATAAGAGAAACTCTAAAAAATTTCTACACAGTACTTAAGGCTAGTTCTAATACAATAAGATTTTTATTTCTAACAGGGGTGGGAAGATTTTCTAAAACCTCAATATTTTCCGGAATAAATGATTTATTAGATATCAGCTCA
>CACXFL010000197.1 GCA_902766925.1 uncultured bacterium
GTTGTAGATATTCAACTCTCAGGAGTAGAAGATCCTCTGGCTTTAACAAATCCTGATCTTGATCTAAATAACCTAGTTTCTGCTACTTATTCTGAGTATCATCCTTGGTATACATCTGTTGGATTTAAAGATTGGTATAATTCAGTTAAAGCTCCACCAAACGTCCTTTTAGGAGGAGTTTGTGCTATATGGCAGGTTGGAGTAGTTGGATGTTTGGGTGTTGCTCATGCTTATCTAAATGGTTCTGATATGAGTTTTTCGGATGCATTGTCTCAAGGGTTAGAAAGTGCTAGATTTGGAATGATTCTTTCAGGTATTTATGGAAGTGTTCTTGGTATTTGGGCTGGAACCTACAGAAATATCTGTACTACTGGTAAATATGTTATGAGAGTTATTAAACAATCTATTCCTTCTATTGTGTATGGGTATTTGATTGTAATAAATAAAAGTGGTCTTTCGATTCTTTCTCCTATTCATATAGCAGGAATTTTATTAAATGCCCATGTTATAGTAAATACAGTACTTGGTAAAACTATACTTGATGAATACTATAGAATTCTAAGGTATAAGGTGTTTAGAGGAGATTATCACGATAGTGGTACAATAAAGGTTGGTAAATATGATACTAAGGTTGAATACTCTAACTGGTTGTTCCAAAGTATATATAACTTTTTAATTTTCCCTATGAAGTTTGCTGATTTAACGCGTGTTGGATTTACTCTTCCTACAGGTAGATTTGTTGGACTTGGAAAAATCATATATTATCTATCAGGTCCTTATGTTGTTAGCTATAATCTCAAATGGTTTAGACGAGAGTACATAAATCTTGTAAAAGTGGTAAACGATGATACAAATCAGCAATCAGCTGTTTCGGTTGAAAATCAAAAGTTACTCAAGAAGCTTATGGTTCAGTATGATCAAGTAGAAAAAGTTTGGGAAACACTTCATGCTATGTGGATGGCTTCAGCTTGGATGGTAACTTTGCCTGTTATAAATATGTACAGAGCATTATATCTCGATAAAGAACTGGATGATTTAAAAGCAGACTATGAATTAACCCATGATCCTAAGACTTATACTCAGATGAGAAGGGTGTCTACCTTTATTCAAGCAAGTCAAAGAACTAGTGAAGCTGTTAAAAATGTACTTGTGCGTCCTGTAGTAAGATTGGCTTCTAAAGTAAAATCTATTTTTACCTCTAAAATAGATATTGACGAAGAATGTACTTCATTGTTTAGTGAAGGTAAGTAGCTTGTTTAAAGGATAGATCCTAGGATGAATATGGGGGATAATGAATGATAGTAGTTACTGGAGGAGCTGGATACATTGGATCACATGCTTGTGTTAATCTTTTAGAACATGGGTTTGATGTACTTTGCATAGATAGTTTAGAACTATCTCATATAGAGACAGTAAATATGTTAAAAAATATATCTATGTCTCATTTTTATTTTGAAAAAATTGATTTAAAGAATAAAGAAGATCTAACTCGTGTATTTGATAAATATAGTGGTCAAATTGATGCTGTAATGCATTTTGCAGCATATTCTCAAGTAGAAGAAAGTGTAAAGTATCCAGGTAAGTATTTTAGAAATAATGTAGTATCGAGTTTAAATCTTTTTGAAGTAATGATTGAACACGGTATTTATAGTATAATCTTTTCATCTACATGTTCTACATATGGTCAACCACCTCAAGTTCCTATAGATGAATCCTGTCCTCAAAATCCTGTAAATCCATATGGGATGAGTAAACTTATGATAGAGAAGATTTTAGCTGCTTTTGATACTGCACATGGACTTAAATCAATTAAACTTAGATATTTCAATGTGATAGGAGCAGATGCTCGTGGAAGAATTGGAGAATGGCATACTCCAGAGACTCACCTTCTTCCTCGTATTTTAAAATCATATTTTAATGAAGGTGCTACGTTCAATATATATGGAGATGATTACGATACTGATGATGGAACCTGTGTGAGAGATTATGTAAATGTAGAAGATCTAGCAGAAGCTCATAGACTCGCCTATACTTATCTTATGGAAAATAAGGTATCTGATGCTTTTAATCTAGGGACTGAGAAAGGCTCTAGTGTAAAAGAAATATTTGATATTTGTAGTAAAGTAACAGCTAAGAAATTAAACGTAGTAGTTACGGAAAGAAGGGCTGGAGATTGTGCAAAATTATATGCTGATGCTTCAAAAGCTAAATCAGTTCTTGGCTGGAAGATAACAAGGACTCTGGAAGATAGTGTAAGATCCGCTTATGCCTGGGAACAAAAACTTCAAGGAATTATCAAGTATATAAAGTAAATCAATTAGTTTATAAAGTTATGTAAAAAAAAAGTTGTTCTTTTAGATTTAGAACAACTTTTTTTATTATATTAATCACTAACTATTTCAATTAATACATAGGTAAAGAAAAAGGATTTTCAGAGAAAACATCTGAACATTTTGTATAGTGTTCAACAGCTTTAGATAGTGAGGACTGAGCTGTTTTATATGATCTACCTACAAATCCGCCTTCCTCTGATATATAGTCCAATTTCTCAATATAAAGGCTAATTCTATCATAGGCTTTTAAGTTTGAGATAAAAGCTGAAGCATAAGGTTTAATTCTTTGAATAAATTTTTTAGTTATAAATTTAACTTCTTCTTCAGATAGTTTTGGATCCTCAGTAGAAGGAAAATCTTGGCGGTGTTTTTTGATTTCAATTAAAATATTTCTAAACAGATCTCCCATCTCAGCAATCAATCCTTCTTGTCTTGCGAGGTATCTTGCTTTTTTTACGGACAATCCAGCACTCTTTCGAGTATAACGTAAATCTAACATAGTTAGATTTAAGGTTTTTAAAAAATGTTTTGAAAGTTTACTATATTTTCTAACACTATCTGCTTGTCCACCAGTAGCATGATCAAAATCAATGAAGGAATTGTTTCTTATGGAAGATTTCATCTGTTCAACCATACTTTCTATATTTTCTTCAGTATAATCATCAGAATCTAAACTTTTGAAGAATGAGTATAGATAATGAGTCTCCATTGCAGACATAGCTATAGGATTAAGAGCTACATAACAAGCTGCTCCTAAAAATACCATAACTAAAATACCAGTGCCAAATTTAGTATCCTTACCAGCTATATTGAAATGAACGTCTTTTTTACCAAGTTCTGCTAACTTCTTAGGAGCGAATTTAGCAACAGCGTAGTAAAGCTGATAACAAAGATTAAACATAGTAAAACCAGGAATATACTTTATTGGTTTCGTATACTTGTCACCAGTTAGATCCTTTACAGCTCTAGGGAAGAACATAATACTATCACCTACAACTTTGGAAACCAAAGATGGTCCTAAAAATTTACGACCGAAAAATTCTAAGGTCATGGCTTCAGCCCATTCTCCACATAATAACTTATATGGATACAAAGTAACTGCTGTTAAAACAAAATCTTTAAGAACTCTTAGAACCAGATATTTTAGATGGGAGTGGTTTGCATCATCCGGAGCAGTATCCATTATACCTCTGTATAAATTACCAAAAACACCAATGGAAGAAGCTATAAAGAATTGAAATATTAAAGCAGGAGCTGAAACAGATACTCCATACATAGAGAGGAATAAAAGTAAGCCAACTTGAAGTGAAGCAGATACTAACCCTGTAACAACATCAGGTTTAGCATATGCTCCTTTAAATCTGTGACCTGTATATGAAAAAAACTGCCATAGAGGAATTTTTTTAACTTCATACATTGGAAGGAGAATATCTGAATTAGGAGCGTAAATAAGATGGGTAATATCGAAATGATTTAAAGTTCTTTGGGTACTGTCTCTTTTTGAAATAAGCTTTTCAAATTTCTCTCTTTTAACTTTAAGTTCTTCACTGTTTGCTTTTGAGAGTTCAGAAAGATTAGCTTCCATCTTAGCTAGGGATTCTTCTTTTAGTATTCTGATACGCTCTTTTGCTTCTGGATCTGGTAAGTTCATTTCTTCAAGAGCTGTAAGATAAGTTTTAAGTGATTCTATCTCTTGTTGAAGTAAGGCTTCAGATATTATCTTAGAAGAAGTATCTTCTATTTCATCGTTTTCTCCTACAGGAACTAGTATTGAGTAAGCATGAGTAGAATATCCTTTCGTATCATTTTCATGTACCATTATACCACGGAGAGGATCGGATGCCAGACGTATATACATCAATATTGCACTAGATTTTTTCCCATCTGAAGATTTCTTGGAGTTAAGGACATACATACTTACTTTGTACTTGGTTCCATCTTCAAGTTCACGTTCGTACATTGCCCGGGAAGAAGCTATTGATTCTAAAACAACTTGACTACCATCTTCTTCAATCTTTCTATCAAGTAGATCTTTTTCAATTTTAAATATACGTGAAAGAAGTTTGTATTCTGAGTCTTGTTCAAAAGAAGTGGAAGGTTCTACAATCTTATCAAATATTTCATTAACTTTAGTTTCTAGTTGAGATTCCAGTTGAGGATAACCTTTAGCATAGAAAGCCTTAGTTACATCTTCTCTAAAAGCCTCTAGATTTTGATGAATCTGATCTAAACTTAACTCAGTTTCAACACGAGATTTAGCAACATCTTCAATATTGTCACTTATACGTCTATCTTTTGTGATTGGAGAATCGTTTTGTCCTTGAATTTGAATAGTTACTGTTTTTGTGTCTGAACTAATATCTGATAAATCTTCATCTTGATTATCTAAATCGTTACTCGAGGAAAAGACTTGGGAATCAGAGGCATTTGTGGCTTGAATAGGAAGTGTTAAAGAATCAGAAGCATAAGAAATAGAGGCAAAAGAGGAAAGGAAAAGCAAAGAAAAGGAAAGAAGAAACAGAAACACCACTAGATAAGAAAAAAAGAGCCTACCCTGAGTGGGATTATCTATTTTCTTCATCAAAATAAGCATAACACCTTCTTTTTTGTAATTAATGCCCTTGAACAAATTGCCAATACTATAAGTCTAAACTCTTTTTTTTGCAACTATATTTTTATAAAAATTGTTATTTTTTTTGCCCAGATTTAAGGGACTTAGGGTGAAAAATCACCTATTTTGCTTGGTTAATAAACTAAATATATGAGGGGGTGTTTTGTGTAAAAGGATTTACGTTTTTTTTATAGAATTAATCATTTAATTTTATTGATAAAAATTAGAATTTAGCCTCGATTCATTTAAAAAAAGAACATAAATAATGTGGGGGTAGTAAACAAATATAAACAATCTCCGATAACTTATTTGACAGGTAGAGTTAAAAGCGGAGAGGGTAATTTGTTTAATAAACTCAGACATTTTGATTACATAAATAAACTGATATTCGTATGCGATTACGATAGAGCATATTATCTGTTGGATAATATGCTATTTAAAGACGGTAAAATAACGGATAGAAATTTTATATACCATCTAAGATTAATAGAACTTTCAATAAAACTTGGAAAAATAGATGTACTTATTGAAAAATATGAATATACCTGTGGGGAAGATACCGAGTTCCACAGTATTACAATGAACTTTATAGATCTATTTACAGGAAGAAAAAATCCTCAAGAATGCTTAAAATTATTTAAAAGCTTTATTCTAACATCTAACAAATATCTGTATGCCATATACTATGGGTGTGGAATATGCTTAAGTCTTGTTAAACAATCCAGTCAGTCTATAGAATATTTTAATAAATCAGTAGACAATAAATCAGATTTTTATCCAAGTTATTTTGGACTCTCTCAAATTTATTTTAATACTGGAGATATCTCTGAAGGAAATAAATATTTTTATATGTTTGAGTCTCTTGCTAAATATAATGTATATGGAAATTTTGAAACCCACTCACAAATTGCAAGTGAATTTTTAAAATATGGAAAATATGATGAAGCACGTACTGCAATAAACTTACTTACTAAATGGTGGGAAGATAATAAAGGGTATTGTCCACTAGAAATTGGAATTTATGAAAATTTCTTTATATCGAATATTTTAAAAGCTCAAGGAGGTAGAGAAGAAGAGGCTTGTAGTAAAAGAGAACAGGCTGTGCTTGTAGCTAAAAGTGCTGTTAAAGTTATAGAAAAAGAAGAAGTTTTATTTTTCGTAGCAACTATTTTAGAAAATAATAACTGTCTAGAACTTGCATTAGAGTATTATGAGAAAATACTTAAGGTTACTTCAAATAGTTCTTTTATCCAAAAAGTAGGTGCGTATTTTGTTTCTGAAGAGGATTTTAAAAATCTAAAACAGTTATTTGATAAAGCATATGAATATAATCCAGATAGTCCTCAAATAAAGTTCTATAAACTTGTGTCAGATCTTCATGAATCTGGAGTAGATATAGGAGAGTATCTATCTAAGAAAGAAATGATGTTAAGATTATATACCGATGAGATGATGGATTATAAATTTAATATGGAAGATATTCTTTTTGATAAAATTAGAGAAGAAGATAGTATTGAAAATTTTTTAAGATTAGAATCTATCTTTGATAAAGATCCAGATATTCAAAGACTAATAGCAGCACTTTATGAGAGAAAAGGGGATTTTGATAACTCATTTAAACATTATAAAAAGATGTTATCCTGTGATCCTAAAAGCTGGGGGTCTTTATATGCTTATGTATCCTTCCTTTTGAAACATACAGATTTAATAGATAGATTAGATAATCAAACATTTGAAAAAATGTTTGAATCCTTGAACGCTAAACATGTTGGTAAGAAGGAAAAGATAGAAATTAATTATCTTGCTTCTTCCTATTATTATACCAAAGGAGATTATGATAAATCTGATGAGTGTTGTAAAAAAATACTATCGATAGATTCTTGGTCTTATCAGGCTATAATGAGAAGAATTTTAAATATTAGTAAAAGGTTAGACCTAGAGACTCAAGTAGGAACAGTTGAACCATTTTTATTTGATATATCTAAATTTGATTTATCAAAATTAGAAGATTTTGATAAAAGAACTTCTTTTATAGAATCTTTAAATCACTATGAATTATCATATTACAGAAGAAAACTTTCCTTTTTAATATCTAATGGAGATTCAAAAGCACTAGATGCTTTGGTTCAAATATCTATAAAATTTGATCCTAGAGTTGCTATTTATGATTTTATGAAACTAGTAAATACTAATTTTGATTCTCCAAAAATATATCTAGCAATAGGACTACTACACAAAGAACTTTGGCAACTCGAGACAGCTCTTTGTTGGTTTTATTATTATCTAGAGAATCTTGACGGGGAAGATTCAAAAAGATCTAAAGCATATATGTGTATAGCAGATTGTTTAGTATATCTAGGACAAGATTTAGATAAAGCTTTAGAGTATGCAAAACTTTGTTTAGAGTTAGATCCAACTTTAAGATTTCCAACCTATACACTACTATCTCATATTAATCTTAAGTTAGGAAATATTAAAGAAGCTAAAAAGAATTTAGTGGAAGTAGAATCTGTAAATAATGTAGAACTTACATATCTTAGAGGACTATTACAATATAGAAATGGTAAGGTAAAAGAAGCTAAATCTATTTGGAAACCTCTGATTAATAAAAACTCTTCTACTGTAAAAGAATTCCATATTAAAGAAACTATGATGTCATACTATTTTGATAAAAAAGAATATCCTCAAATCAAGACAAATAACATGATGCTTCAATAGATGAGTTAAAATCTAGTTTACATTATGTCGTTGTCTTTTTCCTTTTTATAAAGAAACCAATCCAAGTCTAATAGATCTATTATGTACTAAAAATTATCACTCTAGTCGAAATATTAATTATAGTTCTAAAGTTTTTATTTCTTCTAAAAATAAAAGTTAGCTAACTATAATTTAAAATATAGCCTTCTATTATTTATATTATCTGATCATAATTTATTAGTCTTTTTAGTAAGTTAAGATCTTTTTTAAAAGATTATAAAAAACATTAAATATTTTTATAACCTTTTCCGAACACCTCCATGGAAACTTTAGGTTCTGGAGGAAATATGAAATTAATAAGTAATTTAAAACAAGTTATTTATATGAGTTTGGTTGTAGTTGGTAGTATGTGTCTAGTAGGATGTGGAGATGATACATTAGGGACAAGTGATGAATATAGTTATGATATAGGAGAAGCTCAACCAGATCCAGAACTAGATTCTAGTTTAAATTCAGAAGCTAATCATAGTTCAAATCACGTAGGGGTAGAAATTCATAGAGTACCAAGAAGTAATTGGATAGATTTTGATGATAGTAAATTCAGTGATGATAATTATTCTGATAATCTAAAAAATATAGATAAAGAAGAAAACTATATAGGTTATGATGATAATAAAGATAATAAGGATAATAAAGATAATAAAGATAATGACATCAATAAAAATAATAACGATAGCTACGCTGATGAACAAGAATTTGAAAATTCAAAGATAGTAAGTGTTAATGGATACAAATGTTATAATGTTACAAAAGATGTATGTGAAATAGAATATACGATATTTAAGAAAACAAATGAGTATAGAGTAGCAAGAGGACTTTCTCAACTCAAACCTAATATGGCTCTTTCTGCTACCGCTAGGTCTTGGTCAAACTCTCAATCTCGTATGGGTTATATCAGTCATACAGGTTTCCCTAATTCTAGAAATACAATTTTAAGAGGATTTGATTCTGATTCATCACTTGATAGTAGAGAAATCTCATTCTTATCTGGAGAAAATGTAGCAGCAACCGGATACTCTTTTAATTCTAATGCTGCGGTAGGAGAATCATTTTATACTATGTGGATTAACAGTCCAGGTCACAGACAAAACATAGTAGGCTCTCACACTTATTTAGGAGTAGGGGTTGTAAAAACGAGTTCTGGAATGTTTAAGTTCTATGCTACACAAATTTTTGGTAGATAGTGTTTAGAATGTATTGAAAGCGTGGATATTAAAGAGGGAATAAGGCTTTAAGTTTTATTCCCTCTTTAA
>CACXFL010000198.1 GCA_902766925.1 uncultured bacterium
CCTTCTCTTATACTAGTTGATATAATAACTACTCTTTTACTCATTCTAAGCTTTCTCCGTATATACTAATCTATCATTTAAACTTTCAAGTTATTTTAAATACTTATTATAAAAATCCACTATTTTATCAAAAGGAATTTTTTTCATATTATCATATAAATCTACATGATTAGCACCTTTAACTATAAGAAGTTCTTTATTATTTCCTTTTAACTTTTTAAAAGCATCCTCAGAAAAATATCTACTATGAGCTTTTTCTCCATGAATCATAAGTACAGCAGATTGAATTTCATCTGAGTATTGTAAAATAGGAAGATTTATCAAAGACAGTGACGAAGTTACTGTCCAATTTCCATTAGAGTTAATTGATCTAGGATGAAAACCTCGTTTTGTTTTATAATAATTGAAATAATCTTGAACAAATTGAGGTTCTTTTCCTGTTAGTTTTTCTGGAAGTCCAGGTGCCTTAGCATAAGATTTATTTTTAAAATCGATATTTCTTTGTTTATTCAATTCTTTTTTCATCTCATATCTTGCTTTACTATCTACAGAATCATTATATCCTCTAGCAGAAACCCTAGTCATATCATACATCGTAGATGTAACAGTAGCTTTTACTCTCGTATCAATTGCTGCATTATTTAAAGCAAATCCACCAAATCCACATATACCACAAATTCCTATTCTTTCAGGATCAATAAAATCAAGACTAATCAAATAATCAACTGCAGCAGAAAAATCTTCAGTATTAATATCAGAAGATGCAATACTCCTTGGTGTTCCACTACTTTCTCCAGTATAAGAAGGATCAAAAGCTAAAGCCACAAATCCTCTTTCTGCAAGTGTTTGAGCATACAGACCTGAAGATTGTTCTTTTACAGCACCAAAAGGTCCTGAGACAGCAATACCAGCTAATTTAACTCCTTTTTTCATATTTTTAGGAGTATAAAGATCTGCAACAATAGTTATACCAAACCTGTTTTGAAATTTTACTTTTTTAACATCTACTTTTTCTGATTTTACAAATACCTTATCCCAAATATTTGATACTGATCCTTTTGCTTCTAATTCTGACATAGTTACCCCTTCTAAAATAAAAAACAACGACAAACACAGTACTACAAGTTTTATTATCTTCATCATATTCTCTCTCCCTTAAAAAATTGAAACCTATAAAATCTAACACTCAATACTTCTTACAACTCTTGCAGGGTTTCCAACCACTACTGTATTTTTAGCTACATTTTTTGTAACCACACTTGCAGCTCCTACTACAGCTCCATCTTCTATTTTAACTCCAGGCAGTATAGTACAATCAGCTCCTATCCATACCTTATTACCTATGATGACAGGTTTGGGAATAAGATCACCTCTTCTCTCAGGATTAAGATCATGGTTTAAAGTAGCAATAGTAGTGTTATGTCCTATCAGAACATCATCTCCTATTACAATTCCTCCTTGATCTTGAAATCTACAACACGCATTTATAAAAACTCTTTTACCTATCTTGATATTTTTACCACAATCCGTATAAAAAGGAGGAAATAATCTAAAACTTTCATCTACTTTTTGTTCGGTAAGTTTAGAAATAAGCTCTATAATTTCTGATGGAGAACAGTACTTATTATTAAGTTTTGAAGTAATTTTTAATGCTTCTTGACTGTACTTATGAAATAACTCAAAAAGTTTAGATCCAGCTCTTACACATTCCCCTGATGCCATAATTTTTCTAAATTCTTCTACATTCACTACAAATACCCCACATATTTATTCAAAACATATCAGTAGTAATTTATACTAACAGATATAAAAAATCAGTGTAAGTTAAAAAAATTAACTAATGAACTAACAACATTTTATTTTATCTTCTGTTAAAATTTTGTTTATGAATTTATTTAATAGGTTCAATATTTATGATTACAAATTCTGACTTTGTCCCAGTTTTAAATTTCAAAGCCCAATCTGAAATCCCTGAACTTACTATAAAGGTAGTATCTTTTCTTTTTTCCATACCATAAACCATCTGGTTTCTTCCAATCCACTTTACAGCTTGATTAAATGGAAACAGCTGTCCTCCATGTGTATGTCCAGATACAACAAGATCAATTTTAGAACTAACATCCTGTTCAAATTCAACTGGTTGATGATCCATCAGCAGTAAAAATTTAGAATGATCCACACCCCCCGTTAATTCATCTACTTTTTTTCTATTGGAAGAATAATCTATTCTTCCAATAATATAGATTCTGTTATCTATCAATTTTACTTCATCTTTTAAAACAGTAACAAATTTTTTTTCTAACCAACCAATTAGATCTGTTTCAGAATATCCCCTAATATGAGAACTATAATATCCTTTATCATGATTCCCCATCACAAAAAATACACCATACTTTGTTTTAAATTTAGATAATCTTTCAATACACGCTACCGTTATATCTTTAGAACTTGAATCATCAACAAAATCTCCAACAATTAACAGTATATCTGGATTTTCCTCCTGAATTTTATCCATATGCTTACTAAATCCATCAGCATCAAACGTTGTTCCTATATGAGAATCAGAAAACATAGCTATTTTTAAGTTTTTATCAACTTTAGAACTTTTTATCGTATATGTTGTTTTAAACACATGATGATCAAAATACCATCCACATGAAAGTGTAGCAAAAGTACAAATCAGTGCAATCAATCCTCTAGTATCAGAACTTATTCTAATTTTTTTCCTTGTTACTAACCACAAACAACCTACAAGTAGTTCAACCGATAACCATATTAAACATGTGTATATAATACATACTACAGCGTTAATAGTTCCAAGCAATAAACTTATAGAAACACTTATTCCTGTAACAAGAGCTATTGTCAAAATAAGTTTTCTTACTTTAGAGTCAGAACACAAAAATGAAATAATTTTTAACTTATAAACTTTTCTTAAAATATAGATATAACATAGACCTGTGATAACAAGTACCACACTTAATAGTATCCTCCACATTCCCATAAACTGTTCCTAAACCAAACCTTAGAACTAATCAACCAATTAAAAAGAGGATTCAATCACCACATTTGAATCCTCTTTTTAATAATCCCTATACTTCTTTATTGTAGAACCCCACTATAAAGATCAGAGCATTCCATCATCTGATCTACGTACCCTTGATCATAATCAATCAAAACATCTACGATATTACCGGATTCATCTTTTTTAAGAGTATATCTAGGATTTACAAATCCTCTCATTTTAGGAACGTTAAGTTTAGAGAATCTATCGATCACTTCTTTATGAATTACTGGATCAATCTTAACACCGTAGGTTTCTACTAAATTTTTAGCTCCTTCATAATCTCCGGTAGATTTAATACGTTGAACCTCGGCAAGAAGCTGGCCAAAAAGATTTCTAAGTTTTACAAAATCGTTAATTCTATAATAGGTTTTCCCATCTTTTTTAACTTCTTCAATAACTTTATCAGCCGATCCTTTTTCATAAACCCAGCGAGCTATCATCATTCTATTTCTAAAATGATCTTCTTCAAGATCTTCCCCTAGAGGAATAGAATTTAACATTGTTAGAAGTGCTGCGTTAATATAAACGATATATTTAGTTTTACCCACATCAAGATTAGGAATAACTCCTAGCTCTACAGTTTTAGGATCCATTAGATAATACAGAGCAAAAAGATCAGCTCTAGCTTCTTCCATGGTTGAGTGATAGTTTCCTAGAGCATCCTGACGTACTCCAGGAAGAAGTTTTCCCGAAGCATGTCCCAGGCATTCATGCATATCAGTATGTACCTGATTTGATAGGGATCCATATTTAGCTACAAGATTCCTTTCTTCTTGAGTAAGATAGAATTCTTTTCCTACAGTTCCTCCACTTGCAGCATCATAAGCATCATGGATATTTGCTAACGTTACGGATTTAGAGCCATACTCTTCTCTAATCCACTCTGCATTAGGAAGATTAATTCCTAGAGGGGAAGTAGGATAGCTATCTCCACCCAAAGCTACGATATTTATAACAGAAGCAGATATTCCCTGAGCCTTTTCTTTTTTAAACTGCGGATCTGTAGGAGAATTATCTTCAAACCATTGAACATTATCTACAAGAATTTGAGTACGTTTAGATCCTTCTTTATCTCTAAGTTGGATAACACTTTCCCAAGATCCTTTATAACTTAAAGGATCTGAATATGTTTCAATAAATCCATTAATAAAATCTATTCCAAGATCTGTTTGACCTACCCAAGCTATATTATATTTATCAAACTCTTCTAGATTCCCACTTCTGTAATAATTGATAAGATGTTCTATTATTTCTTTTTGATTATCCGGAGCTACCTCACGAGCTTTTTCTAACCAGTATACAATTTTAGAAATTTCTCTCGAATATTTCCCACCAACACTCCAAGCTTCTTCTTCAATTTTTCCATCTTGATATTTTATCAATGTAGAGTTAAGTCCCCATACTGTCTTTTTACCAGGATTTTGTTTTCTTTTTTGTGAGTAGAAATTTTCAACCTCTTTTTGAGTTAAATTTCCTTGATAGAAATTAACCGAAGAGGTTTGAATTAGATCTTGTCCTTGAGCCTTGTTAACTCTTTTAGTATCAACTGCCACATCAAATATCGCAGGACGTAAAACTGAAAGAAGTTCTCCTGCATCCCGTCCTGTAACTTTTAACCAAACCGTATCATCTATACTTTTAACAACAGACGAGAAGTATTCAAAACTAACAGCAGGAACAAATTTCATCTCTGTTTTATAATCATGAATACCGTTATGAAACCAAACTTTTTTTAGATAGATTTCAAGGTTTTTAAAATCTTCCCTAGCTCTATCACCTCTATATTCTTTATATATAGTTTCCAAAACTTTTTTTATCATAAGGTTATATCTATAGTGTTGATCATACAGAATATCACGTCCGGCCATAGATGCTTGAGCCATATAGTAGATCATAAGTTTTTCATTCAAACTTAAACTTTCAAATCCTGGAACATTATAACGAATAATTTCGATATCTTCGAATTTATCTACACGTTCTCCACTAATTGTTCTTGCTTCCCCAGAAAGTTTAGCGGAACTATCACACCTCATACATCCTCCTACCGTCATTATCATAGCTAACCACAAAAAGATATTCACACACACTGATATTTGTCGTCTCACTTTCCTCTCCCTCTACTTTAATATGAATAAACGATTAGAAAACTTCCTCTAAAATTTAAATGTTACAGGTATTTATTGAAAATTAGAATAAAAAAAACATGCTACCCTACAGTTATTCAACGTATCGTGATGAATTTTAAAGTCTACACTCCTTCTTTGTAAATTATTGGATTATGATCCAATAATTTCTTGGGTTACGATCCAATAATTTACAAAAACTATCCTTTCCTTATTTTTCAACAATCTGAGGTATAATATCTTCCTAAATTATTCCCTATAAAAAATGTAAAACTATGATTGTTATTACACGTAACATACTATTATTATTAAACAAGTTTTAAAGTTCCAAGATTACCATCTATTCCGTAAGAATTGAACCTTATAGTAGAAAGAAATTGATGAAAAAAACAGCTTAACAGGTTAGTAGACTCGATTAAAAGACGAACCTTTCATATTGTTCTAAATTTTTGTATTTATCCTTTTCAAATACATCATATAACTACCGATATTTTTTTAAAATTTCACAGTTAATTAAAAATTTTGATCTTTTCACTTGTATTCTTTACACAATAGTTTTGAAGTAAAAAACTTTCTAACACATCAATTTC
>CACXFL010000199.1 GCA_902766925.1 uncultured bacterium
GGAATTTTGTTCAATTTTCCACTTTTTTTTCGTTTTTTGTACTTTTTTTGTGTTTTTTGTACTTTTTTGTAGAATTTTGTTCAATTTTCCACTTTTTTTTCATTTTTTGTACTTTTTTTATGTTTTTTTCACTTTTTTGTGTAATCTTATACAATTTTTCACTTTTTTAACTCTTTTTCGCTCAATTCTAACCTTTAATAATACAAAAAAATCTTTACTGTCTTCTTTTTTTTAATTTTACCTCTCTACTCTAATTCTTACTTCAAGGTAAATACTAATTTTCTACAATTTCTCTCCCCTTTCAACATTCCTAAAAGACTTTAGTCCAGCTTAGAACGAGATTTATAGTAATTCTCTTCGAGTTTTAGTTACTCTGTTAAACAACATTCTTAAGTGAGAGCCATATTAATCTTTCTCGAAAAAAAGATTATCCTATGTTCCACGTGGAACATTCCGTAGTGGACGACAGTTTTTATCGTATCATCTATTTCTCTTAGTTTTTTTGGGTATTTTTAATTCTTTGATTTTTAATTATTGGATGGATAAAATTGATGGTAAGAAAAATTCTTGAATTATATTAATTTCCACTTCTCTGAATACTATAATGTACGTACATTATAGTATACAAGTATATTATAATGTACGTACATACAATGAATTATATCTATTTTTATAGACTAAATTAGATTTTTCCGTATAACATAAATGCTATTACGAATCCTAATAAAGCTTGAAATTCCATAAAAGCAAGACCTAACATAAAGTTAGCAAAAACTGCTTTTGATGCAGAAGGATTTCTTGACACTCCTTCTAGTACTGACCCAGTTGCTCTTCCTTGACCAGTTGCTGCTCCAAAAGCTCCGATACCAATTGCAAGTCCAGCACCTATTCCTAAAAGTCCTTGACCTACTCCAAGTACACTACTAGCTGTAGCTTCATCTCCTTGAGCAAATGCAACTGTACTAACAAACATTCCAACAAACATTAAGATGTATTTACAAATCTTCATCCCTGTCTCCCTTTTAGAAATAAAAAAAGTTAAAATTATAAACCTAAACAAATTAATAAATATCTTTAATCTCATTAAATTTTAATGATCATGAGATACCGCCATTGAAATATAAACACTAGAAAGTACTGTAAAAACAAAGGCTTGTACACACGCTACTAGAAGTCCAAAGAATAAAAATAAGACTGGAAGTAACACCGGAACAAAACCGCTAAATATAGTGACCAAAAGGTGGTCCCCAAACAAGTTTGCGTACAAACGAAGAGAAAGTGAAAAAGGTCTTAGAGCATGTGACATTAGTTCAAGACATATCATAAGTGGTGCCAACCACCAAACTGGTCCTAAAAATTGCTTAATGTATTTAAATTTATGCTCTTTAATACCTGCGTAATTATATACAGCAAATACCGTTAAACCTAAAGCAAGGTTTGTATTCATAGTATCCGTTCCAGGAGTAAATCCTGGTACTAAGTTCATGAAATTATTAATTAAAATAAATAAAAACAGTCCCACAAGAAGTGTCCAAAAACGTTTTCCCTCTACTCCTAACATATCATCAACTAGGTTTGTTACAAAATCTATAAATGCGTCCACCATATTAACAAGTGAACACTTAGCTTGTGGAACCACATCTTTTTTAAGCATTGCTTTTACTCTTGCTCTATATACAAGACCTATAATCAGTATTAAAATCGTTGCTGTAATGGATGCAACAACATGGACCCACTGCTCTGTTTCATGCCCTGAAATTCCCAGTTTTTCTAGTATCATTTCATAGTAATTTATAAACTGTACTGTATCTGAAGCAAACAGATTCCATGAACTAAAAAAACTGATTAACCCCACAAAAATTCGAATAAATTTTGTTTTTTTACTCATTGTCGTTCTCTATAAAATCAATTAAGCTAACATTACTACTCTATCATTGTACAAAAAAAATTTGGCTCCTAATAGATAGTGAGTAAAATTTAATTATAATTTTAGTAAAAAATATTAAAATAAGTTAGTTATTTTTATTCAATAAAAATATTAGCCCTGATACTATAATTAAAGAACAAAATGCCCCTACGGTAAATATAATTATATCTGGTTTAAATAACTTAAAAACTACTCCTAAAACTAAAAATAAAATTAAGATCTTTAATAAAAATAATATTAAGTAGTTTTTTTTTGCTTCTTTTCTTACTACGTTTTTTGCTATTAAAAAAATAGCTCCTAAATCCATCCCAAATACTAATAGACCTAGTAAAAAACTTACTCCTGCACCCAATTTTCCCCTACTCCAATCCTTTTGGTTTTTTTGTGTATTTTTTAATCATTGTTTTATTCTTCTATTTTTTTCTTGTTCTTCTCTTTTAATTCTTCCATTTTCACTGGCTATATAACCTTTTAAAACTACATACCACGTATAACCTATTAAAATTAATGAAATAATAAAAAATATATTAATCCATGAATAATCAATAGGATACAGTTCATTCATCTTTTTTCCACCGAACCAAGCAACGAATAAAAATGTTACTGCTTCCATGTTCAGTGATAGAAGAATTCCTAGTCCCCTCATAATCATATCTTGTTTCCTTCTATAATTCAGTCTTTTATTCAGCAACTATGTTATCAATTTTCGTTCCTGTAGCATACTGTTTTATCATCCTTTTTTTAAATTCGATATTGATAAGAATTTTGATGATTGTTAGATTGAATCCGTTTATACTGGGATCTCAGCGATTGTTTTTTGTTGGTTACTTAAAGTTTATTACACGTAATACCAGTATTACAGTAAGTAAAGTTAGTATGTTAGAAAAAGAACAAAAATTGTCCTACTCCAATTCATCATCTTCATCCTCCAAAGAGGAGGATTCGTTGATATGGACTGGTATGCTCTCAATTCTTAAACATACACTTTCAGATAAGGAATATTCTGACTGGATAGAACCATTAATACTTGAAAAAATTACAGAAAAACAGATTGTTATTCTTGTTCCTAATATGGTGTTTTACCACTCTCTTTTATCTAAATTTTCTCAACAACTGGAACTTGCTAAAGATAAGGTTGGACAATCTCATCTTTCACTTCATTTTACTCCTATTGATGAAAAAAATTCTTCCAAAATAAAGGATCTTAAACACAAAAAAAATTCTGGTCTTACTCTTGCTACTTTGTTTGGAGATAATGATTTAGATATACCTTCTTGCGCTACTTCCTCTAATCAGAAAGTCTCTTCTATAAATACTGGTGATCTAGGTACTATCACCAAAACTAATGATGAATTTAGTTTAAAACAAAATTCATCTATTGATATAGAAACTAATTTTTCTTCTATTGATTCAAGTATAAATAATAAGTTAGCTAGTTCTAAAATTATAAAGGAAAACTCTCAACTTTCTGTTAGTGAGATTGCTTTATCTAAACTTGAAACAAGTATTGTTGCTCCTACTAATAATTCAGGACTCAATTCAAATTATACTTTCGATTCATTCGTAGTAGGTGAATCAAATATGTTTGCTCACTCTTCTTGTGCTTCTGTTGCTTCTGCTCCTGGAACTGCCTACAACCCTTTATTCATATATGGATCAACAGGACTAGGAAAAACACATCTCCTTCATGCTGTTGGAAACTATATTATAAAACATAATCCAAGTTTAAAAATAACTTATATTTCTAGTGAACGTTTTACAAACGAAATGGTTTCCTGTCTTCGTTATGATAATATGTCTAACTTTAGAAAAAAATACAGAGGATGTGATGTTCTTTTAATTGATGATATTCAATTTATATCTGGAAAAGATAGAACTCAGGAAGAATTTTTCCATACCTTCAACACTTTATATGAAAATCATAAACAGATTGTTGTAACCTCAGATATGTATCCTCAATCTATACCTGACATTGAAGAAAGACTTAGAAATAGGTTCCAATGGGGTCTTATTGCTGATATTCGTCCTCCTTCTTTCGAACATAGATTAGAGATTTTAAGAAAAAAAGTTTCTATCCTGAAATTAAAAGTTAGTGATGATGTTTTGGATTATATAGCTACTCAAACTAAAAAGAATATCCGTGAGCTTGAAGGTGCTTTACATAAGTTAGCTGCGTTTGCTGGACTTCACGGAAGGTCTATTTCACTTGATTTAGCATATGAAATTTTCCAACATAATCCTAAAGATGAAACTTCTAATTCTTTAAGTATAGAACTTGTTCAAAAAGCTGTTGCTGAACATTATAACGTTAGGGTCTTAGATTTAAGATCTCAAAAAAGAATTAAAACATTGGTTCTTCCTAGACAAGTTGCTTTTTATCTATGCAGAAAAAAATTAGATATTTCTTTTCCTGAGATAGGTGCAAAATTTGGTGGAAGAGATCACTCTACTGTTATACATGGTTATAAAAAGATCGAAAAAGATATTGATTCTGATTTTGAACTTAAGAATGCTATTGATCTTATAGAAAGAAAATTAGATCTTTATGAGTAAAAACTTGAGTTCAAATTAAAAAAATTTTCACTTTAAATCCCAAAATCGTTAAGTTAAAGTTAAGTATCTAGTGTGTGAACAGGGAGCTGTGGTGGTTAACTTTTGTGTTTTTTTCTGATTTGGCTGTGGATAAAGTTGTGGATAAGCTGTGGAAAACCCTGTGGATAAACTGTGGAAAACCTGTGGATAAAATAAGATAAAAAGTTTTCCACAAAATTATCAACTGTGTGTCCACAGAGTTATCCACAGGTTATCCACAAGTAGAATAGGCTATTTAACCTTATAAATCATCGTGTTACAGAGTTATCCACAATTTACTCTCTACTACTACTACTACTACTATATAAAAATATAACTAATGTACTTTTTTATAGTAAGGGAGCATGAAATTTTAAAGGAGTTTTTTTATGAAGATACATATAGATGCAAGATCTTTATCTGTAGCATGTTCTAGATTACAAAACCTAGTTTCTGAAAAGAATATATCTTATATAGGAATAAGAACTAAAGATGGAAAAGTTCAACTAACAGCTACTGATAAGATTGTATATGTTTATTCTTCTCATGATGCTCAAATAGAAGAAGAGGGATCTTGTTTTGTTAGCTCTAAGATATTTATAAGTTTAGTTAAAGAAGTTCCTCAATTAATTCTTACTTTAAGTTTTGAAGATAAATTTTTAGAGTTTAATAGTGTATCAACTACATCATTTCAATTTAAAGTACCTGCAATAAAAACTGAAGTTTGGGAAGAGCCAGAAGAAATAGATGAGATATGTTCAGCAAGTGTAAGTTCATATAATCTAAAATACCTTATAGATGAAATAAGTTTTATTGTTGATAAAACTTGTCCAAGAACATATGGAAGAGTAGCATACTTTCAAAAAATAGATAACAGATTTAGACTCGTAGCAACAGATGGATATAGATTATCTTATGCTCAGGTTAATTATTTAGAGTGTAGTGATAGTTTTTTAAAAGAAGGAATAACTTTATCTGATAGAACACTTCTGGAACTTCTTAAAATGAGTCAAGAAGGATTTGAAAAAGTAAATCTGTACTTTAGTAAAGGATCAAGTAGTTTGGTGGCTAGTGTTAATGATTATGTAATATACTCAAAACTATCATTGATATCTTTCCCAGATTATACAAAAGTACTTGTTGATAAGTTTTCTCATTCAAATGAATTTAATAGAAAATTTTTACAAGAAATTATTTCTCGTATAGTTCTTGCTGCAGATAAGACAAACATTTTAAGATTTATATTTTCTCCAAACACCCTTACAATTAATGGTAATACAACGGGAAGCTCCGAAGGAAAGGAAGAACTTCCTATAGAAGGATATGAAGGAGAAGAGTTAAAAATAGTTATGAACGGAATTTATCTAAGAGAAGTATTGAATGCTATCCAAACAGAAAAAATTTCTATGGAATTTAACACTTCATCTTCTCCTATTATGATAAGACCAGTTGGAGAAGGAGAAAATACTTCATCCATACATATAATAGTTCCTATAAATGAAAGGGCTTAGTGAATGAGCGAAAATGTACAAAATTCTAAACCAGAAACAAATTATTCGGCATCTAATATTCAAGTTCTAGAGGGATTAGAAGCTGTAAGAAAAAGACCTGGGATGTATATAGGATCTACCTCAATTGAGGGATTACATCATCTTGTGTATGAAATAGTTGATAATTCCATAGATGAAGCTATGGCAGGGTACTGTACTAAGATAGAGGTTAGTATTAATCTAGATGGATCTGTTAAGGTTGTGGATAATGGGCGAGGTATTCCTGTTGCTATGCATGAGAAAGAACATAAATCAGCACTTGAAGTAGTAATGACAGTACTTCATGCTGGGGGAAAATTTGATGATAAAGCATTTGCTTTCTCAGGGGGATTACATGGAGTGGGAGCTTCTGTTGTTAATGCTTTATCAGAGTGGTGTGAAGCTGTAGTTAAAAGGGATGGAAAGGTATATAAACAAAGTTATAGAAGAGGACATCCTGAAACTGGTGTGGAGGTTGTAGGAACTACTGATAGTACAGGAACGACGATTGTATTTAAACCAGATGCAGAGATTTTTCCTGATACTACTTTTCAATTTGATGTTCTTGCAAATAGACTTAGAGAACTAGCATTTTTAAATAGTGGGATTAGAATTATTCTAACAGACGAGGCTTCAGATAAGACGGCAGACTTCCATTATGAAGGTGGTTTAATTTCATTTTGTGATTTTTTGTCTAAAGGAAAACATCCACTGCATCAAACTCCAGTCTATATAAAAGGACAACAAAGAGACAGTAACGATAAGGTTATAGGAGAGATAGAATGTGTACTTCAGTGGACTGATGCTTACAATGAAAGTTTCTTCTCTTATGTTAATAACATTAATACTGTTGAAGGAGGAACTCACCTCACAGGTCTTAGATCGGCGTTGACTCGTGTTGTAAATGCAGCTGCTGAAGAATCAGGACTATTGAAAAACTTTAAAGAAGGAATTACAGGAGAAGATATTAGAGAAGGTCTTACTGGAATTATTTCTGTTAAAGTAAAAAATCCAGAATTTCAAGGACAAACCAAAACAAAACTAGGTAATGCTGAAGTTAGACCTTTGGTAGAAGGACTAGTGACTGAAAAACTTGGAGCATTCCTACACGAAAATCCTGAGATAGTAAAAAAAGTTGTTGGAAAAATTATTGATGCTGCAAGGGCTAGAATTGCAGCAAAACGAGCTAGAGAGTTAACAAGAAGAAAATCTGCTTTGGAATTTTCTGGACTTCCAGGAAAGATGGCTGATTGTCAGGAAAAAGATCCAAGTTTGTGTGAACTATTCTTGGTGGAAGGAGATTCTGCGGGTGGAAGTGCAAAACAAGCAAGGGACAGAAAAATACAAGCAGTTCTTCCATTAAAAGGTAAAATATTGAATGTTGAAAAAGCTAGATATGATAGGATGCTTGCTTCTCAGGAAATTAAACTTTTGATCAAAGCGTTAGGAACAGGGATAGGTAAGGAAGATTTTGATATAACAAAGATAAGATATCATAAGATTATTCTTATGACTGATGCTGATGTGGATGGGGCCCATATTAGAACCTTGATTCTTACTTTCTTCTTTAGACAAATGCCACAAGTTATTGAAAGAGGATATTTGTATATAGCTCAGCCACCATTGTATAAATATAAAAAAGGAAAGGTAGAAAGATATCTTAAAGATGATAAAGAATTAGTTGATTTTTTAACTGATGCAGGAACATCATTCTTGTCTGTTAAAGATGGAACAGGAAAGGTGATTGATACAGCGCTACTAAAATCCTTGTTTATAAAAATAACAAGATACCAAGATTTATTATTTTTAGCTTCAAGAAGAAGAGCCTTGGAGGTTATTGAATACTTGGTATTTAATACAGATATAGAAGCATCATCATTTAGTAGTAAAGAGCTTGTTCAAGATATAGCAGATAAACTAGTAGAACATATTAAAGGGTTAGCTAGAAATCATTATGCACACTATAAAATTTTCTTTGATGAAGAAAATACAAGATATAAGTTACAGCTAGAAACAAGAATAAAGAATGTTCCTCAAACATCTATGATTGATGCATCTTTATTTACAGGTGGAGAGATAGTAGAACTAAGAAGAATACAAAAACAACTTCAAGAAGTTGTAAGTTATCCTTTCTATGTTACTAAACTAAAAAAGACAAAATCGGAAGAAAAAACAACAGAAGGAAAAGAAGAAGAATCATCATTCAATATAGAGGCAGGAGAAGAGTTATCTGGAGTATCATTAGAGAAAGATGAATTTGAAGTTCCAAGTATTCTTGCATTGAAGGATGTGATTTTACAAGAAGGACAAAAGGGAGCTTATATTCAAAGGTATAAAGGGTTAGGAGAAATGAACCCAGAACAACTTGAAGAAACAACGATGCATGTAGGAAAAAGAACACTTCTGCAGGTTGATATTAAAGATGCAATTGAAGCAGATAGAATTTGTTCAACTCTTATGGGCGATGATGTTGAACCAAGAAGGGATTTTATACAGGAAAATGCATTAAATACTAGAAACCTTGATATTTAGTATCAGTATAAAACGAAGCGTAATGATAGATTGTTTGTCATAAGACAGATTAAAATTAGAGGAAGATATGTCAGATATAAATGATAATAATGGTAATGATGGAAAAATAAATCAGAATATCTCGGTAGTAAATATTGAAAACGAACTTAAGACTTCGTTTCTTGATTACTCAATGAGTGTAATTGTATCACGTGCTCTTCCTGATGTTAGAGACGGACTAAAACCAGTGCATAGAAGAATTTTATATGCAATGAATAATCTTAAATGTTTTCATAATCGTCCGTATTTAAAATCAGCACGTGTTGTTGGGGATGTTATAGGTAAATATCACCCACATGGAGATTCTGCGGTATATGATGCTCTTGTGAGGATGGCCCAGGACTTTTCTATGAGATATCCTCTGGTACAAGGTCAGGGAAACTTTGGTTCTATTGATGGAGATAGTGCTGCTGCAATGCGTTATACCGAAGTAAGACTTCAAAGTCTTTCTGCAATGTTACTGAAGAACTTAGATCAAGAAACTGTAGATTTTGTTCCTAACTACGATAATAAGGAAAAAGAACCATCTGTTCTTCCTACAGTACTTCCACAACTTCTTGTTAATGGAACTTCTGGGATTGCTGTTGGAATGGCTACAAACATTCCACCACATAATTTATCCGAAGTTATAGATGGACTATTTGCTTTGATTGATAATCCTTCTATTACTATAGATGAACTGATGCAATATATTAAAGGTCCTGATTTTCCTACAGGGGCTACAATTCGAGGAGTTTCTGGTATTAGAGAGGCTTTTGCTACAGGAAGAGGATCTCTTATTCTAAGAGGACTAGCTCATATTGAAGAAGGGAAGAATCAAAGGCAAAGAGTAGTAATTACTGAAATACCTTATCAGGTTAATAAAGCAAAACTAATAGAAAGAATAGCTGAACTTGTTAACGATAAGAAGATTGAAGGCATATCTGATATTAAAGATGAGTCTGCTAAAGATGAGATTCGAATTGTTATAGATGTTAAAAAAGGAGAAGAACCTGAAGTTATATTAAATAATTTATATAAACAAACACCACTTCAATCATCATTTGGAGTTAATATGGTAGCTTTGGTTAAAGGAAGTCCAAAGTTACTGAATCTAAAACAAATGCTTGAACACTTCTATCAACACAGAAAAGAAGTGGTAATTAAAAGAGTTGCTTTCGAACTTAGAAAAGCAGAAGAAAAAGCGCATATTCTAGCTGGGTTAAAAATTGCTGTAGAAAACATAGATGAAACAGTAAGTATAATTAGAGGAGCAGAAGATGCTCAAGATGCACAACAAAAATTGATGAGTAGATTTGCTTTATCTGCGGTTCAATCTAAAGCAATACTTGATATGAAACTATCTCGTCTTACAGGATTAGAAAGAGATAAGATTGAAACTGATTATAATGAAACAATGAAACAGATTGCAGACTATCAAAATATTTTGGATACTCCAGCTCGTATTATTCAAATTATTAAGGATGAACTTACAGAACTTAAAGAAAGTTACGGTGATCAACGTAGAACTCAAATTCTTCCTGCAGCAGAAGATATTACTATGGAAAATCTAGTGGCTGATGAAGAAGTAGTTGTTACTGTAACTGTAGATGGATATATAAAAAGAACCTCATCTACGGAAGTTAATGCACAAAAACGTGGTGGTAAGGGCAGAATTGGGATGAAAACGAAGGAAGAAGATTTAATCCGAGACCTATTTATCACTACAAATCATAAATCACTTCTATGTTTTTCTAATTACGGAAGAGTTTATGAGATGAAAGTATATATGATTCCTGAAGTTCAACTAGCAGGACGAGGAAAACATATAGCAAACCTTATTAAACTTCAAGAGGGAGAAAAGATAGTTTCTATTATCGAAGTTAAAGACTTTATAGAAGGAGAATATCTTGTCTCTGTTACTGAAAAAGGATACATCAAAAAGACAGATATGAGTGCTTATTCTAACCTAAGACAATCAGGTTTGATTGCTTTGAAGTTAGATGATGATGATAAGCTGATTAGTTGTTCAATTACTAAAGGTAACGACGATATTTTGATTGCTACAAAACTTGGTAAGGTTATTAGATTTAACGAAGAAGAGGTTCGTCCTATGGGTAGATCAGCACGTGGGGTGACAGGTATTCGTTTCTCTGAAGATGAAGATGTAGTAATAGGAATGGAAATTGTTAACGGTAAGGATGCAATCTTATCTGTTTGTGAAAACGGATATGGAAAAAGATCAAATCTAGAAGAGTATAGACGTCAATCACGTGGTGGAAAAGGTATCTATACCATAAAAGTTACAGATAGGAACGGACCAGTTGTAGGTATTATGCAGGTATCAGATACTGATGATGTTATTCTTGCTACAAATAACGGTAAAGTCACCCGATTTAATGTTATGGAAGTAGGACTTATAGGAAGACTTACCCAAGGTGTAAAACTTATGAGTGTTGATGTAGCTGGAGGAGAAAAAGTATCAAGCTTTGCTAAAGTTTCTATGGATGATGAAGGAAGTGAAGGTAACTCATCTGGATCTACAGGATCGGTAAGAGCATCTGAGTTTAATACTTTAGAAGAAACAAAGAGTACCAAAGAATCTGATTATAACGATGCAGAAAGTTTAGATACAGAAAGTTTCAATAATACTAATGATACTGATAATAATGGAGGAGGATCAGAGGAGTAAAACTGGTACTACTGATACGATAAATATTGCTAGATGAACAGGATAATAAAAAAAATAAGAAGTTATGAAATATCAAGTAGTAAGTTTATACTGCTTTCGGCACTGTATTTAAGTTATGTATTAAATCTTGCTTTTTTTAAAACAGTTTTTTCTAATTTTGAAGTATCAAGCTTTTTTCAGGGACTTTGTTTGGTACTTTTTATACCGGTATCAATGATACCGGTATATGTATTATTGAATCTTGTATTATTTAAGTACACGATAAAAACAATTAGTTCTATATTAATATTTTTATCAGCTGCTACAAATTATTTTATGTTTAAGATGGGAACTTTGATAGATCTAGATATGATTCAAAGTATTTTTGAAACTACTCTTAGAGAATCATCGGATCTAATAACTTTTCCTTCGATATGTTGGACGATTATATTTGGAGTAATTCCAATACTTTTTTTATTAGCTATTAAGATTAAATTTTTAGATTTTAAAAAAGAATTTATAAAAAGAGGAATTATTATTGGAGTAGGAGTAGTAGTACTTGTAGGATATATCGGGGTATTTGGGAAAACATTGTTTTCTTTTGGAAGAAATAACACAAAACTTAGATCTCAGTATAATACTTTAAACTATATTGTTAACACTGTTAGATTCACTCAAGAAAAATTAAGACCTCCTAGAGAGTTTAAAATATTAGATGATAACGTGACATCTAATATTGAAGATAATAATGTTAGAGTAGTGGTACTAGTTGTTGGGGAAACGGCTAGAGAGAAGAATTTTTCCTTATATGGATATGAGCGACAGACAACACCACTTTTAGAAAACAACTCTGAGATTATAACAATAAGAAATGTTTTCTCTTGTGGAACAGTTACATCTAGATCTGTTCCATGTATGTTTTCATCTAAGGGAAGAGATAAATTTGATGTAGAAGATGCAAAATATGAAGAAAACTTACTTGATATTATAAAAAAAGCAGGATGGGATGTTGTTTGGTATGAAAATGATGATGGATGTAAAAAAATTTGTAACAGAATTGAAAGTTATAAATCATATAAATTAGGAAAAAATTCAAGATACTGCTTTGATGATTATTGTTTTGATGATGCTCTACTTGAATTTATGGATGATAGATTAAAACAGATTAAACAAAATACCTTGATAGTTCTTCATACAATTGGATCACACGGTCCATCATATTATAAAAGATATCCACGGGAGTTTGCTAAGTTTAAACCAACTTGTGATACCACAGATATTCAAAAATGTTCATCACAGGAATTAATTAATACATATGATAATACAATATTATACACAGATTATATTATTAATTCTGCAATAGAAAGATTAAAGAAGTATAAAAATTTTCATACTTCTTTAATGTACGCATCAGATCATGGAGAAAGTCTCGGAGAGAAGGGAATGTACCTTCATGGGATTCCATATAGTGTTGCTCCAGATGAACAAAAAAGAGTTCCTTTCATACTGTGGTTATCTAAAAATACGATGGATGATATGAATATTGATTTTACATGTTTAAAGAACAAAATTTGGGATAGAACTTCTCATGATAACTGGTTTCATACCGCTTTAGGATTAACTCAAACCCAAACTTCTTTGTATGATAAAAGTTTAGATTTAGTAACTGAATGTAGAAAATAGGAAAAAATAAAAAAGAAAAGTAAGGAAGAAAAAATATAAACAAAGGAAATAAATTTTTCTTATTTATAATAGAATCAACCCTTTTAGTTTTTATTATTTGGTTTATGGATTTTATATCAATAATTAAGGGTAAAATTAAAGACAATACTGGAAGAGAAGTTTTTGTTCAAAATAAATAATAAAAATGAAAAATAAAGTAAAGTAGTCGAATAAGGAAAGATATTATGGCAGTAGTAAATAAACAAATACAAGAAAAAAAATTACTACAAATTAGGGATAGAATTGCTCAAATTGATACAAGTCTTCTTTCTACTATAAAAAAAAGAATGATACTAGCAATAAGGATAGGACAGATCAAAAGAAAATTAGATCTTAATATCTTAGATAAAAGACAGGAAAAAAAAGTTAAAGATCGTTACTTAAAACTTGCAAAAAAAAATGGATTAGAAGAAAAATTTGTGGAAACTTTGTGTAAGTCGATACTTAGGGAGAGTAAAAGGTTACAGAAAAATAAAAATAAATAAGATAAGGATAAGTTAATTTAGATTGTACCAAAAAAAAGGAGAAAGATTTCTTTCTCCTTTTTAA
>CACXFL010000200.1 GCA_902766925.1 uncultured bacterium
AAACTATGATATATCCAACCAGGATAGGATCATCAGAGGTAGAATGCCTACCTTGGATATTATAAACGATAGGTTTATAAGGTATTTTCGTATTACTTTGTCAGGGCTACTAAGAAAGATAGCAAATATAACCGTAAGTTCTACGGGACCATTGAAGTTCTCTGAGTTTATGAATACGCTACCAATGCCATCATGTTTAAATATCTTAAAATTAGATTCCCTAAGAGGGACAGCTATGATGGTACTTGAAACAAAACTTTTATATGCACTAGTAGACTATTTCTTTGGAGGAAATGATACTCCTTATACTAAAACAGAAGGAAAGGATTTTACAAGAATTGAAATTAGAATTGCCCGTAGGGTAATTCTAGCAGCTATAAGTGATCTGGAAAAAGCTTGGGAACCTGTTTACCCTTTAAAGATTGGATATTCAAGAACTGAGATTAATCCACAGTTTGTCGCAATTGTTCCTCCATCAGATGTAGTTATCGCAACTACTTTTGATATAGAACTTGAAAAAGTATCTGGTACTTTAAAATTTGTTCTTCCTTATTCAACTCTAGAACCTATTAAATCTAAACTGTCAGTAAGTTTCCAATCTGAACAGCTAGAAGTTGATATGATATGGATCAATAGAATTAAGGAAAAAATATTAAATACTGATGCAAATATCTCAGTAAAACTAGGCGATGCAATAATATCAGCTCAAGATCTTATTAATATAACTCCTGGGGATATTATTCAACTTAACACTGATGCAACAAAACCTCTTACTATATTTGTAGAAGGAGTTCCTAAATTTATAGGAGTTCCAGGACTACTTAAAGGTAACAGAGCTATTAAAATTATAGATTCATTGTTTTAACTAGTATATCCAAAATCAAGGAGAGATAAATATGAGTACAGATGTAAAAACAGATGGAAGTGTAACAACAAACACCGATGCAACTAAAAGTAAACTAGGATCTGATGTAGATTTTTCTAAATTAAAGATGATTCTAGATGTTCCACTTAAAGTATCAGTAGAGCTTGGAAGAACTAAGATGCTCATAAATGATATCCTTCAACTTGGTCAAGGATCTGTGATTGAGTTAGATAAAATAGCTGGAGAAGCTATGGAAATCTTAGTTAATGATAAGGTAGTAGCTCTAGGAGAAGTTGTAGTAGTTAATGAAAAATTCGGAATACGTCTAACTGATGTAATTTCTCAATTTGGGGTAAATTCCCAACTTGCAGAATAAAAATATTTATAAGACTTAGTTAATAAATATTTTGGATCATTATTTTATTAATGTAGGAGTTCACTGTGTTAGTAAGAGTATTAATTTTATTACTTTCCTTTGTATGGATTCCCTGTGGAATGGCTGCTGATACTACTAGTCAATTCAAGGGAGTAAGTGTTGATAAGAAAAGTGGAGATATTAAATTTGATTTTAGCTCCAAGCTAAATCTTAAAGAAGCTCCAAAACTATCTTATTTTGATACTTATTTTGAGTTTAAACTACCTGATAGCAGTGTAGATCAAGCCAAATTTTTTGATGTAGATAGTGAGTATATTCAAAAGGTTGGAGTATATCCCACTTCATCTACTTCTATGGGAGTAAGGCTTTTTACTGATAAAGATGGATCCTTAGAAAGATACCAACTATCAAATTTGAAGTTACGTGATTCAACTATAAACTTTAGTTTTGATAAGGTAGGATATTTAAAATTAAAAGAAGCTACTTCTAAACAAAATGAAAAGATTGCTTCTACTTCTCAAGAAGAAGCTAGAGAAAATAATACTACAACTTCATTAGCATCTACTAATAACAAGGAAGAATTAAATTCAAAATCTAATGAATCAGTACTTGGATCTTCTACTTTAAAACTTTTATATGATAAATCTCAAAAATCTGTAAAAGATAACGCATTGAATCTCAAGAACTCAAATATTATTAAAGATAACATCAAATCTATTGCAATGTTTTTAACAATAATGGTTTTAGGTTGTTTAGCACTGTATTTTTCAAGAAGAATTCTTGGAAAAGGTTTATCTAAAAAAGCAGATGCTGCTTTAAAAATTAAAACACTTGCGGTAAGTAGTATCTCACCTAAACAAAAGATATCTTTAGTAGAAGTATGTGGAGAACGTATCCTTTTAGGTATTACTCCAACTAATGTTTCTTTTATTACTAAAGTAGGACAGGCTTCTTCTTCCTTAACTCTTTCTTCATATAATTCAAAATTTTCTGAAAACACCGAAACTTCTTTCCTTAGCAGGCCTAAAACTATAGGTAATACGGGTAATACAGGTATATCTACTGTATTAGAAAATAAATCAAGTAAAGAAGAAAAAGTTTTATCTAAGAATGAATCAGTTAGAAATACTTCTCCTGTAGTAAAAAATACCACGGGAAGAGAAAGTTTCTCAGATGATTTAGATAATTATGATTATGAAACTGGGGATATGATATCAACACCAGTTGCTCCAGTAAGGGTTGTGACTGGCGGAACCAGTGTAGATGTAGATAAAACAAAAACACAATCATTTGAATCTACAACTGAAAGTACTAAATCAAGTATAGACAGTGTAACTAAACTTATTAGAGAAAAATTAAAAAATCTTCCTTCAATGAACTAGAAGATATTACTTATAGTAATAGAACAGAAGTTAGGAGTTTACTAAATCGATTTATGATAACTGTTTTTGAAAATCATTCAACTATTTTTCAGAAGATAGAAAAACATCTACTAAATAACCAGAACAGGTATTTAGGTATGGTAGTATCTATACTCGTACTAGTTGTTATGGGAACAGATGCTTTTTCACAAACTTCTATTCCTAGCTTATCTATAAATGTAGGACAAACTGATGATCCATCTAGTTTCGTGCCTGCTTTAAAGATTCTAGCACTTTTAACAGTTCTTGCAGTAGCTCCTGCGATACTTTTGATGACTACTTCATTTACTAGAATTTTGATAGTACTTTCATTTACTCGTCAAGCTTTAGGAACTCAGACTATGCCTCCTAACCAAGTAGTAGTGGGTTTAGCATTGTTTCTAACTTTTTTTACAATGTCACCTGTATTTTCTAAAATAAATAAAGAGGCTATAACCCCTTATCTAGATAAAAAGATTACCCAGGAACAAGCTATAGATAATGTAATTAATCCAATGAAAACATTTATGTTATCTCAGACTAGAGAGGGAGATTTAGGAGTATTTGCAAAAATATCTAAGATAGATAAGCCTCAATCAGCGGAAGATGTTCCTCTTAGTGTTGTACTTCCTTCATTTATGGTAAGTGAACTAAAAACTGCTTTTCAAATCGGATTTTTAATTTATATACCATTTTTGATTATAGATATGGTTATCTCTTCTACTCTTATGGCTATGGGAATGCTTATGCTTCCTCCTACCATTATATCCTTACCATTTAAACTGATCCTGTTTATCTTGGTAGATGGTTGGAGTCTCATAGTAGAACAAGTAGTAAAGAGTTTTAACCTATAACAGAAGAAGTATTTTAAGTATCGGAGAAAATATATGAGTGAACAAACCGTTATTGATATAGCTGTAAGAACTATCTTAGTACTTTTAAAAATATCAGCTCCTGCTTTACTTACAGCACTTATTGCAGGGCTTGGAATTTCTATAATTCAAGCTGCTACTCAGATTAATGAACAAACCCTTTCTTTTATACCTAAGATTATATTTATGATGATAGCCTTTGTTATAGCAGGTCCTTGGATAATACAAACAATAATGAATTTTACAGTAACTTTGTATAATGATATCCCGACCATCGGTCGTTAGATACTAACGAGATTATAAATCATGATGTCAACTCTTAGTGTAGAAAATGTATTAATGTTTACCCTGGTACTTGTAAGAGTATCGGGTATTATTTTTTTTCTACCTATTTTTGGAGATAGTCCAACCCCTGTAAGAGTTAGGATTCTTTTATCAGTTGCTGTTGCAATTGGAATATGTGGAGGAATGAACATAGCAGATTCTCCAGAGACTATAGGATACAGTTATACTTCTATTGCCTCATATATAATACTGGTTTTTAAAGAGCTTTTGATAGGAGCCTTTATAGGATATATTGCAAAACTTGCATTTGCAGGACTTATTATGGCAGCTTCCATCGTAGGATATCCTATGGGATTTGGAGTATCCTCGATTCTAGCCCCGGATGCTTCTCAACAAATGGATGCTTTTACTACAATGAATAGAATCATTATGATGATGATTTTTTTGGGACTAGGATTCCATCAAATATTTATGCAAGCTCTTATCTCCACGTTTGAGCTGATTCCTCTTGGACATGCTGTATTTAATACTGATATAGGAACTTTATTCATATCTGTATCTTCAGGAGTATTTGTTGTAGCAATGCAACTATCTGCTCCTATACTTATATCGCTTTTATTTACTATGGCAGCTCTTGGACTTATGGCAAGAACTGTACCTCAAATGAACGTATTTACCTTAAGTTTTCCTGTAAGTTTCTTTGTTGGGATGTTTATGTATCTTGCTACTCTTCCATTCTATTCAGGATGGATTCAAAATTATTTCTATGAAATAGAGCAAGATATTCTGCAGGTTATTAAAAGCTTTATGTAATTATTTTTAAATCTATATTAAGTTTAGATAAAGTAGGGATCAACTATATGAGAGTTGATCCCTACTTCATATTTATACACCTTTTTCAGAAAATAATGATATACAATCAGGAGTGCTTTCAATTTGTAGTACTAAATCATAGAGTTCTTGACGAGATAGGTACTGAGGTTCTTCAAATACTGAAGAATTAACAAGTTCTCTGATTACTTGTTTTACCTTATCCTTATCTATAGAGGAATCTTCAATATAGTTATCTACTATTTTAGTTAATGATTTTAATTTTTGAGGATCCTTAGTATCTACGTATTCTTTTACGTATTGAGTAAGTTTATCTCCAGCTTTATCTGCTATAACTAATCCTGCGTAAGTTATTCCAAGCATTACTGTAGCTAATCCTAACAGTCCTAATGATCCCAGCGTTGTAAGATTTTCATCATAAACCTTAGAAGATACCTGACTAAATAATACCGTGGAAATAATAGATCCTAAAGCTGCATTTACTATAAAGTAAAACTTATCACTTTTTTCAGTAGAAACTGGTAGATTTTCTTTTACATACTCGTTAAAGCTAACAGCATCACTGATAGAAAATTCAGTTGTTGGTTTTTGCCACTCTAGATCAAGTGGTGTTTTTGTAGTGTAGTATAGGGATTTAAATATAGTTACAGCTTTTCTAGCTTTTTCTACATCATTAAATTTAACACCTTGATCTAATAAATTAGATGCTTTTGTGAGTATATTCTTATAGAAAGCAGCTGATGAATTAACTTTTTTCATACTTGCAAATACATATGCCCATATAGCAAAGTATCCAACAAACATAGGTGTCAAACATATTTTAGCAACCAAGAAATATGAAGATAAAAATCCTGTTTTTATAGCTAGAAGTACTGTTGATCCAAGACCTCCAAGAGTTCCAGCTGTAATACCAATAGCAGTTAAGGCTAAAAATCTTGGAAGAAAATCCGCAACGAATCTAGCATTAAAACCATCTGCAAAATTTTTAATATATTGAGCGTGTGTTGCAAAATATCCTTGTCTCGATAGAGTATCAGATTTAGTTAGAGCTATTTTAAAACTTTCTTTCAGAGATTGTTTTTTTGTATATTTGTGTATTTTATCTGTTTTAGGTAGATAAGCTTGAGGCATTGAAAATATATTGGATGCTGCTATAGATAGAGGGTCTACAGCTCCTTGAATACCAAATATAAATACCTGTCCTCCTTGATTTGCTGCAATTTCCCAGTTACCTGGATCGAACAGTGAGAATTTTTGAGCTGCTACACCTGCATATATTATAGTAGATACAACATAATCATATCCAAAACTAGCACCTGTTGTTTTAGAAGTAACTTCATCTATCTCAACATTCTTATTATATTTTTTATAGAGTTCAAGTCCTGATTGTCCATATAAAAGAAAAGAAGGAAGAGATTTAGAGAAAAAAGATCCAATACTTCTTTTTAATTTTTTAAATTTAGATTCTGGTCTAATTGCTGAAGGATCGCGTAAAACCTTTGTTTTAATATCTAAATAGGTATTAATATCTGCAAGAAGATTTTCTTTATTAATTTTAGATCCTTTTTTAGCTTCAGCTTTTATTAGAATCTCATATATATAGGCAGCAATATAGTTCATCATTTCATATTTTTCACCAGATTCTCCTACAGTATCTAATATATATGAAATTTTTGTAGCTGGATCTTTACTTAACAGTTCTACAACATTCATCATATAAGCATTATCTTCAGATAATTTTTCATCTACACTAAGATCTTCTTCCGTTTTATCTTGAGTAATTGTCTCTACAATACTTGCTGCAAGTACTTTAGATAAAAGGGTATCATCTTGATGATCCGTGTATTCATCAGTGGTTTTTTTAATAATCTTATCTATTTGTTCTTGAGCTAACCCTAATTTAGTAAATATAGGTTTTAGGCCACGTTCTAACTGAGGGTAAATATTTTTTTGTCCTATCTTATCTAATATCATCTTTGATATTGGATAACAAAGTTTTGCATAGTATTGAATTCCAAATCCAAAGAAGGTTTGCCAAGTGGTTTTATTGTGATCTTTTTTCCCAACTTTTGCAATTAATAATGATATTGGAAACAGTGAGAAAGCTAGCATGGTACCTAGTATTAACCTATTCACATTCCACATATTCCATTCATCCCAGATATAAGACATAAATCCTTCAAGGGTTTCTGTAATAATATTTACAACTGGAATGTTAGAGCCAAATCCTAGAAACGTTCTGAAATGTTGAACGAGATAATCTACTTGATCTATTCCTATATGAATTCCCATAGATTTTAAATTAGCATAGATCTCAAAAGCAATTGTACTTACAGCAGCAATTGAAGTTATTATTTTGTGTTCTGTAACAAGATTAGACCAGATTTCTTTCACTGATTTTAGAGTTTGGTTATATATAGCTTGAGTTTTACTGACGCTACCTTTTAGTTTATCCTTAACAGATTCAGTGTATTCTTGTACTTTTGCATTCCAGGAGTTTTCTTTTTCTTGTTCAATTCTTGTAACAAGAGCTTGAATTGATTCTCCTATATTAGGAGAGTTTTTAAGTATATCTTTTATTTGCCCTTGTTCATATATAGTTTCAATTTCATCAAAATCTTGTTGAGTAAGTTGAGTTTTCCCTGTAGTTTCACTGTATTTTTTTACAAGATCTGAAATATTTTTGACATCCTGAGGAGTAAAAACTTTTCTTTTAACAGTAGTATATTGTTTCATTACATCATCTTTGGAGTTAGTAGCTCCATTTGGTACAGATAGTAATCTAACCATACTTTTTAAAGTATCTCCAGCTCCTATATTTTTTAGTGTATGAATTATTAGATCATCTGCACTACCTTTTGCAAATATTTCATTTGCTGATGCATAGTACTCTTGAATAAGAGGTACTTCTTTACTTAAAATAGATTCAATTCTATCAACAAGATCTTGTTGTTCTTGTCTATCCATATACATGGAACTTAAAAACAAAATACCTATGAGTTGATTTCTAACTAGATTAACTATATCAAACCTATCTATAACTCCATGGAATGATTTTGTACCATCTTCAGATATTTGAGTTACCAGTAGATCTCCTGCGTATAATTGTTTACTAGGTTCATCTTCAAATATTTCGGTTATATCTTGAGTATCAGTGTTAATAAATTGAAGATTTGAAATATTATATTGAACTCCATCTTTTTTTAATCCCTTAGGAGAAATAAGTGGTACAAATATTGGTTCTATAAAACCGGTATTTACTATTCTTTCAATAAGAGTTAGTCTTATTCCTTCTGGAGTTGCAAAAGCTACCATGTTTTGATCTATTGTAACATTAGAAGTTAATACTACTTCTTCAAAAACATGAGCACATATATCTTCTTGTTTTTTAGTTTTCTTATTAATTACCGAGTATACGATCCACAGTTCATTGGTGTCATTATGGTATTCATATCTTAGTTCTGTATATGGATTAAGTATCTGGGGTTTATCAAGACTCATATTAAGTTTTGATAGAGAAACTCTTGATACTTCTACTCTAGTATCTTCGGAGTAAGAAAAATCAATTCTAGATTGTTTAGTTAAAAATCCTATATCTTCTACTGAATTAGATTCTATACTACCATCTACTATAACTCGTTCTCGATTATCTTGTGCATATATAAAATGTGGTGCAATTATAAGTTGCGAGATAATAACCGTAGACAAAATAATCTTGAAATAATCCTTCTTCTTCATAATCAGTACTCCCTGTTGAAAAAAGTTTGTAAATGGTAGAAAGAAATAAAGACGAACTAGTCCACACAGTTTTTTCTGGTAGAAAAAACGCTTGTCATACTTTCTAAAAATAAATTGTTTCTACGTATTAAAGTTGATTGTTAACTAAAACTGGCCGTCCAGTCAATATAAATGTTAATTTTTTTTGGTGGAGGGGGAAAAACTTCAGAGAATCTAAAGTACAACTTTAAATTCTTAGGATTAAAAACTGTGCATTTAAGGGTATACCTAGATACATTAGATAAAGTAAATCTTATATGATTATAAATTAATCGCTTAGTGGATATAAGCGTTAAATGGCAGTTAAGGGGGTAAAAATGGTAAAAATTGAAAAAATTACCCCCTTAACTGACATTTAACGAAGGAATCTGTATAATAAAAAAGAATGAATAAATATAGGTGGATGATATGAAATTATACAGAAGAGAAAATTATCTTACAAAAATCAGAGGCTTTTATCATGATACAGAACTCATTAAGGTAATTACCGGGGTGAGGCGATGTGGAAAATCTTCTTTGATGTCTATCATTATGGCAGAACTCATAGAAAATGGTATTGATAAAAAATCTATTATCTATCTTAATCTCGATAAAAGAAATTATCGTTCTATTAAAACAGCTGACCAGTTAGATAAATTGATAGAGAAGGAATCTGGTGAAACTAATCCAAATTCTATCAAATATCTTTTTATAGATGAAATACAAAACGTAGTTAATTTTGAAGAAGTTATAAACGGATTTAGAGAAGAAGGAAATTACTCTATATTTATTACTGGTTCTAACTCTTACCTATTAAGTGGAGAGATTGCTACAAAACTTACAGGAAGATATTTAGAATTTGAACTATACACCTTAAATTTTGAAGAATATTTAGGGATGAAAAAATTTTTAGGTAAATCAATATTACAGGATCTTTCCCGTGAGTTTGATGAATATATTTCTGTAGGAGGTTTTCCTAAAGCTCTGCAATATGAAGGAGAGGATAAAAAAAATTATATACAGGGTATTATTAAAGAAATTTTTGATAAAGATATAAGAAAAAGAGTGAAGATTAGAAATGTATCTGTATTTGAAACAGTACAAAGATATATTATCAATAATTTTGGATCTACTACTAGTATATCTAACATTCTAGAAGATCTTAGTAAAAATGGATGTAATATAAAGAGAGAAACTCTAAATCATTATATTACAGTTTTAAAAGATGCAAAAATTATCCATTCATGTGAAAGGTTTGATTTAAAATCACGAAAATCTTTGAGAGGGGAACAAAAATATTATCTTTCAGATCTAGGATTTTATTTTTCTACAAATACGGATAAACGTATTAATTATGGACCTACCCTGGAAAATGCAGTCTATCTTTATGCTAGATCTAAGGGATATGATGTGAGTGTAGGGAAAATAGGAAATTTTGAATGTGATTTTATTGTTAATAAAAGAGGATCCAGTTATGCTTACATCCAAGTTTGTTTATCAATTATGGATTCATTGAAAACTGAAAATAGAGAATATAGACCACTGGAGCAAATACAGGATAATTATCCCAAATATATAATTACCAAAGATACCACTATTCAACATAGAAATGGTATTTATCATGTCAACATTTATGATTTCATGAAAGATGGTAAAAACTTTTTCTAAGTAAAAAAGCTTATATAATAAGCCCCTACTTAAAATAAATTGAGTAGGGGATTATTTTACGGGTTAGTAAAATTATTTTTGAGCTTTGTATTTATAACGTATCTGATGTGTTTCTAAGATAATTTTGTCGCCTTCTTTAGTAGGTCTTAAAAAGGTAAAATAAAGAGTGTCAAGGTCGGCAACTAAAGATGGACTTTCTGTACCCGGGTCATTTCTGTTTGCAACAATTGGTGTTGGAACACTTAGTCTTTCTTTATTCAAAACAAATGAAGGTTTAACAATATTTGTGCTTGTAGGTCTCATTGCAAAAGTTGTAGCGTCACTAAAAACAATAATCCATTTGTTTATATTTTTTGTGAAGAAAGATGTTATATCTTTATCTACGCTACTATAATCTGAAGAGCCTGTACCATAAATGATTTTATTAGTGGATGGATTTAGAACACATGTTCGCCTAACTTTACCATCATCTACGTACCAATTTCTTACACGACTTGATATGCACATATATTTACACCATAAAGGCTCCGTATAACCAGACATTCTTTCAACAATATCTATATTTTTAGTTCTGGAATCGGAATCTTCAGCTGTTAGGTTGGTAGGATCTTTACATGTATCGGGCAAAACAAAAAATGTTGTCATAACTTCCTTCGGATCATCATAACTGCTGATATTAGCATAATTGCCTTCCGAGTATGTTTTATCATATCTACAATCTTTAGGTAAGAATTCTCCCCAGTAGTTTTCTAATAAAGCATTGTTTGTATTAATACCTAATACATTAGACTCTGAAGATCTTGTCTTACACGAAAATAAACAAACAGCTATTAGTGGTAGGATACAATAAATCTTTTTCATTTTTTTACTCCTTTTAAAAAAACAAATCATTCTACTATCTTAGCACGTCGGGGGGGGGGGGCTGTCAAGTAAACTGAACAAAACGAATATATTCCTTTTTTTTCAGGACGATTTAATCAGCTAGTTA
>CACXFL010000201.1 GCA_902766925.1 uncultured bacterium
CTAAAAAGATAAAGGAGAAAAGAGAAAAAATTTTAATCTTTTTGAGATTTTAGACCAGAATTAGGGATAAGATAATTGACTTGTTCTAAAATTATATTAGAGTAGATTCTTTGATCCTAGATGCTTTGTTGTCTGTATTTTGTCGTGGTAGAATTAGTTATTAGTATTATAAAAGAAATAAGATAGATTTTCTGTATGAAGTTGAAAATTAATATATTTTTAAATAGGTTAGGCTCTAAAGTATCGGTAAAACTTGTAATTTTTTTTAGTTTGATGGTGCTTTTAGGCCTTTTGGGTGGATTAGATCTTCAGGCAAAGAGCCTAAGTTTGTATCTTCCTTCCGAGAATTCTTTTGATAGCTTGAGAATTTCTCCTTTTACAGCAAAACTTCTGTGTCCTCCAATTACTGAATTTAATCTTACGAGTAAAAAATCTAACTCTGTGGCTATTAAATCTATCCAAACTGTTAAATCCAAAGATAGTGTTAAATGGGTTATAAGTTTAAACCCTAATCTATATTTTTGGTCTTCAACTGAACCAGTGTCATCTAAAGAACTAGTAGACTTTTTTAGTTCTAATCTAAAGAAAATAGTAGAGGATAAAAACCCTACCTTAAAAGTTCCTCGTTATAAGGTTCAAGTGGTGAATGATAAATCTATTGAGATTCTATGGAACGAAGCTCCAGGTTTTGGTCCTTTTGTTTTAAATAATGTACCGATAGAAAAAGATGGTCAGTGTGCTAGTTTTGTTAGTCCTCAACAAAAAAAAGATGATAAGGGGCTGGATTTTTTAGAACTTTCCCTAAGAGATGACAGTAGTAATGGTACTATAAGATTATATACAAAGGATCCTGGAATAGATGATAATCTGATATCTATTAAATTTGCTGGAGATTATCCAGCAAATCCTAAACTTAGACTGTCTGATGAGAGTATTAAGTGTGGACATGAACTAGAACTTCCAATTTTTACGGTAATTGTTTGGAATAGTTACGATAAAAATATTTCTCAAAAACTCAGACAGGCTATAACAAGTATTTTACCTCGCGGAGAACTTCTACGTTCTGGGGCTGGTAGTCTTGGATCTTTGATATCATTTCCTATTCTTAAAGATCATCCCGGATATTCTATGGGAGTAAAACTTAGACCTTATTCATTAGATAAGGGAGAATCACTTTTAGAGGAGTTGGGTTTTAAAAGGAAGGATAGTAGTAGTTGGAGGAGTTTAGATGGGAAACAATTTAGTTTAAAATTCTTATATGATAATACCTCAGAACTTTTATTAAAAATTATGAAAGATAGCCTAACTTTTATGGGTATAGATTCTTCTTTTGAAAAAGGTAGTTCAAAAAAGAATTTAAAAGATTTTTCTGGATATATAGGAACCTTCTATTCAGATGAAGATTATGATTATATTAACTATTTTCATTCTAAATCTAGGGATCCTATATTTAAGATAGTTAATAAGGATGATTCTAGTTTAGATAAGTTATTACAAGATTATTCCCTATCACTGACTAGGGAAAAACCTGATTTTACATATCTAGCTTCTATCCATAAATATATGTCTGATAAAGAACTACTTTCATCAATTATTCAAACTAATGCTTGTTTAGAGAATCATTCAAATATAAAACTTGAGAAGAAAATAAAACTTGACTCTAAATTTTTCTTAAATATTTTTCAACAACTGAAATAGGAGAGACATAGATGATCTATCTAAAAACAGATGAAGAAATAGAAAAAATAAGAAAGAGTGGAACTCTGGCTGCTAATACTTTAAGAATAATAGAACCTTATATTAAACCAGGTATTACTACGCTGGAACTAAATCAAATATGTCATAACTATATTGTAGAACACGGCGCTATTCCTGCTCCTTTAAATTACAGGGGATTTCCTAAATCCATTTGTACTTCTATTAATGAGGTTATATGTCATGGTATTCCTTCTGCTAGGGAGAAATTAAAGGAAGGGGATATTATAAATATAGATGTTACCACAATTCTAGATGGATATTTTGGAGATTGTTCTAAAACTTTTTTTGTAGGACAGTGTTCTTCTAGAGCCCATGATCTTGTAGAAACTACCAAAAGATGTATGTATCTAGGAATAGATGCTGTAAAAGTCGGAGGACATCTTGGAGATATTGGAGAGGCTATACAAACCTATGCCAGATCTAAATCATATTCGGTAGTAATAGATTTTGTAGGTCATGGAATCGGAACTCATTTCCATGAAGATCCTCAGGTATTTCATGTAGGAATTCGTGGTAGAGGAGAAAAATTAGTCCCTGGTATGGTGTTTACTATTGAGCCTATGATCAATGAAGGAACTCATAAAATGAAAGTATTAAGTAATGGCTGGACTGCTGTTACAAGGGATAAAAAGTTATCAGCTCAGTTTGAACATACCATAGGTATTAAATCAGATGGATCAGTATGTATTCTGACTGAACCTGATATATAAGAATAGTCTTTGGTATTAATTTCTAATTAATCTTTTGTAAAATTCGTTTATTTAGAAGTTTTAGTTTTTTTATAAACTTTAAGCTACTCTGATAAAACCAAAGTAGCTTAAGGTTTAAGATGAATTAACAACATTTATTATTAAATATATAAATTCTAAGTTCTATGTTCTTTTTTCTATCTTTGAAGTTTAGGGAATCTTTTTATTATAAAATTACGTAGTGTTTGAACTTTGTCTTTAAAAGTTTTTTGTCTACTGTTTGAAACAGTTGTATTCTTATAAATATTATTAACTGTAGTTACAGTATCTGTTAGTTGAGAAGATATTTCGTTTTCAACTTTTGTAGTAAGCGCTTTTAAAAAATCGTCAATAAACCATTCTGTAGTAGCTGATTCATAACCTTGAATAAAACGATCGTTATAATAATTTAGAACTTTTCTTTTTGCAGCAGGAAGTGTGTGAGATGTTGCATACCAGACTTTTAAATCGTAGAGTACTTCGCTTAGACGTTCGTCTTGTGTAGAAATTCTTATACCGTAATTATCAAATATTTCTTTTTCTGGTGTATTATCTGATAAACCTTCTTTTATTTTATAGGTATATACATCATCTATAGAATTAAATTTATCTAGATCTTTTTCTATTACATCAACAGCTCCAATCATACAACTAGGATAACTACGTGCTATTCTTACTACGATACTACATGTATTTGTTAATAAAGTATCTAAATCATTGTATTTTGGATCGTCAAATTGAATATCACTAAACCAGTATTCAATTTGTTTTTCATTTTCTTCAGAGAAAACCAGTTTATCTGTGTTAAGACCAGCTATGTATTTTACTAAAAGATCTTTAATAAATTTAGAGTCAATATTTACAGAACTCATACGATCTTTGAAGGTGTTTTGTAAGCTGGTTAGATAATAATGATCGCAATTAAAAGAAAAGACACTGCTCATTGTAAGAAAAAAGCATAGACAAACTAAACTTTGTAACATTCCTACTACTCTTTTTCTTTTTACATTAGGGGGTTTTATTTGGGTGATTTTTTTTGAACACATAATAGTTCTCCTTTCTCTTATATTAATTGACCAAAATCGGCAAAAACTATCACAGTTTATAGATAATTCAAGTGATTTTGTATGAAATTGCTAACATCTTGGTCAAAAAATTTGATAGTTATAATCTTTTTGTTATAAATCTTATCCAAACTAAATAAGTGATATATGACTATACATGAGGGGTGAATAATTGGATGGGATATTGAAGATAGACGGTAGGGGAGTTAGCTAGTGGCTTCTACCTTTGATAGGTTTATAAAATTATCTTTCAACTATTTTTTTTTAAACAATTAATCTAAGGATCCTTAGAAAGATTAACTACTTAGTGTTAAAGTTTGAATTACTAAAATACTACCCAATATTGATTTGGATCTATAATAAGAGATATAATCTGTATATAAGTACCGTAAAAAGATGATTGTAAATGAATTATAAAAAGTTAATCAACCTAAGGATATTGATCCTTAGATTGATGTTAGTTTGTGTAGAAGAAGTAGCACGGGTTTAAAAATAAAATAGTAAATCTAAGGTTAAAAGAATAATTATAGTATTTTTTAATTACTCAATAAAGGATGGAGTATGAGGAGAAAGAAATTAATTTTAGTAGGATCTGTGTGTGTATGTTTATTTGTAGCTATAGGTGGTTATCTTGCTACAGGGAGTTTCTTTGCTAAGGAAGAAACAAAAATAGATGAGGCTTTTTTCTTAGGATCACTTAATAGCAAGAATCCAGATGTTTATCAACTTTCAGAAGATGAATTAAATGAATTTATCTCCTTTTATGAGCCTTTATTAAAAGATTACATGGAAGGAAGAATTATTAAAGAAGAATATGAAGAAAGATTATATAAATACTATATAGATGTAAAAGTTTCTGATGGTAAGGAAGAAACAAAAAATAAAAAACTAGCTGCTTTAACTATAAGGGAAAAAGTAATACGCGAAGGATATAATAATGTTCATGTTCTTCCTGTGGTTGTTGAAATAGTAAAAAGAAATCCTTTTACAGTAACACAAGAGGAAAAAGATTTAATACAAAGATCTGGTCTTCATCCATATGATGTTAATACCTATATAGAAGGAATGAAGAAAGAATTATATGATACTAGTGAAAACGGTTGTAATGCTGTTGAAACTCTAGAAAGTCACGGAGTTAAATTTATTAAAGGATCAGGGATTTATATAAAACACTCTGATTTAACCATAAAGAAGATAAGCGAGGATCCTTGTTTACAGTATTCAAGTGCTAAATTGTTAGGAGATGGAATACTTAATAGTATTGCTCTAGATGAAGCATATCAGGTTGGAAATTATGTTATAGTTTACGATATACCTCCAGCTAGAAAAACTACCGATCAAGGATCTAACGTATCTACAGTAATGTTATTTGAACACGATGAAGCTGATCTTTATAAAACATCATTAACATGGACTGGGGCAGTGTCAAGTACTATGCAAATGATTGAAGGTGCTGCAGATGAATATTCAAAGACATTAGAAGAATTAAGAACTAAATCATGGAAGATAACCGGTGGAGGATTTTATCATAATTTATTTAATAAGTGGTTTTCAAAGAATCCTTCAAACACTACCCTATCTGATGAATATCAGAATAAATTAAATTTATTATGGAAGACTATTTTCGAGAGATTAGAATATCTTAAAAGTTTAGGTGTGTCTCATGAAAAATACATAGATCCTATTAAAGCAATGAGACAAGATATCGCTAATATCGAAAAAGCAACATTTTTAGAAGTAGAAAAAAATATAGACAAAGTAAAACATACAGCATATTTAGCAGCTGCTTCTGCTGTTACACTTGGAGCTACAGGATATTTGGCAACAATGGCAGCACACACAGCAACAGCAACAGCAATAGCAAATGGAACGATGAAAGTAGCAGAACTGACAAAGATGGCAAGAGTTGGATATGAGGCTGGTAAAATCGTTAAATCTTCTTATTCACTACTCAAACTTACCGCTATGCTTGATTTGGTTGTAGGACCAGCATTAAAAGCAGGATTTAATGCTAGATTATTAAAAACAAACCTTTTAGATGAATATATGGCAGCAGCTACAGATGGAGTTGATATGTTTATAACTCAAGCTCCTATGGTAGCTCTTATTCCTGTAGGTTTATTTGTTGGAGGAGCTGCTCTTGGAGGAGCATCAGCAGGAGTCACTGCTGCAGCATCTAAAGTAGGTATGGCAGGATTTGCAAACTTTGTTGGAGGTCCATCTGCTGCTTATCTAGCAGGAAACGGTTTATTCCATACGGTAGTGAGTTTGTGGTTTTTAAAAGGTGTTACTAACACCACTTTAACTGGTGGAGCTCAAGCCTGGCAGTATTGGAAACAAGCGGTAGAAGCAGAACAAAAATATTATGAAACAGGTGATGAACAGTATTATAAAATGGCAGAAGCTAATTATAGGGGATGTGTAAATATAGGAGTTGAAGCAGGTAAATCAGCTTACTTTATGGCAACTCTTGCTCTAGGATCTTTACAACAAGGTAGAGCTTTTTTTACCCAATATCAACAACAACGACAAGCATATCGATCAGCTAATAAAGTTGCTACTCAGTTACAAGCAATGGGTGCTACCACTGAAGAAGTAGATCTACTTCGTCGTTATATACTTAAACACAGATTATTATGCCAATAAGTACTATAGAGGAGCAAAAATATGATAAAACTAGTTATAAAACACACAAGTTTGATAAAAAATATTTTAGTATCAGTATTTGTTGTATCCACTCTTTTAGGAGGAAATCACAAAGCATATTCGCAACAATGTGCGAATCTACTGATAACGTTAAAAAAAGCTGCAAATGAGTATAAAAAAACAGGTGTAGAAATTTCAGATTTTTCAGGAAATTCGATAAATGATGTTTTAACAAATAAAGAGATAAAACAATTTATAAAAAGTTCAAATGCAGATGAATTGTTAATTGCAGCTTTAAAATACTCTTCTGATAAAGCTGATCTTATAGTTATACCTAAAGATGCTGGTAGTAATGAAGCTCTTGTGAAAATAATAGAGAGCAGTATGCTTTTAGATTCAGCTCAATTACTAGAGGGTAATAAAGGAGGTAATTCATTAATTGATCCACGAGGTCAGTTATATTATGCCTTTATGAAAAATATTGAGTTTACACACAATTCAAAAAAAATAAATAATACAAATTTAACGTTTGAACAAGTGTGTGATCTAATGAGAGCTATGATAATTAAAACAGTTACACAAACAAGAGAAGGTTATACACCTGATAGAGTACTTCTTGAAGTAGGAGAAGGTAAAGATATAGGTTCTTTCCTTGGTAAGAAGGATGGAAGACTGGAAATTAGAGGAGTTAAAGATTGTTTCTCAGACATAGTACAAGTACGTGAGGTAAAACTAAGTGGAAAAAGTAAAACAAATTTTAAAATAGAACCTATAAAAGGAAGAACAAGTAGTAACCTTGCTAACCTATTTGAGCAAAGAAGAAGTGTTGTAAAGATATCCGGTGATAATGGGAGCTATACGGCAGAAAGAAGTGATGGAACCTCTGTAAAATGGACAAATAAAGATATCGATTTTACAGCAGCCGAGATGTATAAAGATCGCTATGGTATAGACCTAACCAGACTTAGGGAGGAACTACTAAGTGATGAAGTTCGTGATATTTTTTCCATCTCACTACAGGGTGAAGAAGATCTGATTTTACTTGCTTGGATGAAAGATGGAACAGCTCGTTTGTTTGGAAGATTGTGGTTTTTAGATACTGGTGCTAGGCATGTACAACCAGAATTAACGAACATAAAATATGTTATCGAAAATGAGAATAGTATTACCATTCAAAAACAAGATGGTTCTGCTGTTATGGTGGGTGAAAGAATAAACAAGCGATCTAATGTGACTCATTATACTTACTCATTTGAGGGTACAGGAGGTCGTAATTGGTTTAAAGTTAAGAAAGTTGTTAATACC
>CACXFL010000202.1 GCA_902766925.1 uncultured bacterium
GGGTTGCTCCTATGGTTAATCTATAAGGATAGATTACAGAGGAAGATTTGGAACTCAGCGAACTCTTAAAAAAAGAAAGATTCTTCATTAAAGCTCTATCTTTAATAGCAGGAATATCTTCAAGTTGAAAAGTACAACATAGTTTTTGTTCGGTTTTTTTAGATCTTCTACTCTTTTTAACATCTTTAGAGAATATAACAAAAGGGTTTCCTATCATACTAATTCCCCCCTGCCATATAAATCCGTCTATACCAGATAAATTTTGTTTTCCTCCAAAATCATCCATCATAAGTATATCTTTACCAGACATAAATGAAGGTCTATTTATAAAAACACCTAAAGTTCCTGCTGGAGAATGTTCTACTACAAGAACTACAGCTTTTTCCATACCAGGATCTTGAAGATATGGAGTTGCAACCAACAAAAATGGGTTTTCAATAATTGTTTGAGATTGCTTCATAAACAAAAACTACCGCTAACCTAAAAAAACTAAAAAAATCAACACTCTATTTCTATAAATTTTAGCTATAGCATAGAAATTTAAATATTTAAATATAAAAGATAAGATCCCCAAAATACTAATTATAGGCTATGGGATATACTATTTAGTCATATCTTAATTTATATTACAGTTTATCTGTCTTTTTTAATTCCAATTAAGTCTTGATCTATTTTCCAAACTTAAAGAATTCCAAAAACTAGTAAGATCCTGTGAAGTTTTTATAGTTTTCATACTACCACCAGATAAACTAACATTAGAGATAGTAAACGGAATATTTTGGATATTGTTAGTATAAATATTATCATATTGTTTTTCTACTACACGAATCTTTCCGTTGAGTTCAACTATTCCTATAGATATATTAATTCCAGGAACATTTATTCCCATATCCATCACTCTTTCTTTTAAAAAATTCAAATTCGAATTCAATACTGGATTAGTAAAACAATCTGGTCTACCTGTAGTTGACATATATCCACCCTTTTGTCCAAACCCCTTTGGACTCCAACTTACAATCCCCGCAACATACATTTGACCATTTTCTCCTCTATACAATATAGGTCCTCCAGAATCTCCACCTGTTGCCACAGCATCCAATCCATCGAAGGAAGAAAGTGATGCATCATCTCGTATCATTCTTTGCTCTAGCTGAATCATACCTTCATTACAATAATTTGTTGTAACTACTCGATTTACTCCTGCTCGTTTATCTTTTGATAGACTTTGTTTAGCTTCGTCACACTGAATACTATATACTCCATTTCCGTCTACTGTAACTTTAGTTAAACATCCATATCCCACAAGTATCACCTGAGTCCCAACTGGAACAGTTTTAGGAAGTATAGTGAAAGGTTTTATATCTTTAAAAGTATTATCAGCAAAACGAATTACAGCTATATCGTATGTATAAAAGTCGGTATTATTCTGACCTAAAAAATTGTTATGGAAAGCATAGGAATGGAACTGTTTTTTATATCCCTGTATATCTCCATTCTCATTCTTAAGCTGATATATAACCTCAATCATAGTTGGTTTAATTATATTTCCATTCTTGTCTTTATTACTCGCAAAACAGTGTGCTGCTGTTAAAAGCGTGTTATGTGATACAACCGATGCTGTACACAAACCAATACTATTTTCATACGCTATTGTTATAGCTACAGCAGGGAAAAATAGTTCCTCTTCATTAACCTCTTTACCACCAATCACTTTGGTTCCGGATATATTTTTTGTACAAGAGCTTAGCTCAAAACATAGTACTATCATCATAAATAGGTAAATTATACTTTTTTTCATTACGTTGCCCCTCTTCACTCATTTTAATAACTCTTCTTAATAGTGTACCACGAAACCAAACTAAGATTCTCTATTTTTTAATAAAATCTATCTATTCTATATTAAACTTAGTTTTACTCACCATCTATTACAAGCAATCTAACTAAACCTAATTTATTCCTATCTACCAACCCTATCTACATCAGTTAAGCTTGACCCCCAGTTATCTTTGATGATACCATCAAACAGTTATAGTAGAAGATTAGTTAGATGGTAAAAAGGTATTTTACTCTACAAGATGAAAAGTATTTTTAAATATCTTAGTATATTTATTTTATCAATGCTTGGATCTTCATCTATATATACCAGGTATCTTCCTCAATATGATCCACTGCACCCAACGGATTTTGTTGATATACCGTTACTAACAAATATAAAGTTTAGTTCTATTCATACCTCATTTCTTGTAACTTTTATAGGTTCTTTTATATTTTACCTATATTTAAAAACCAGAACTATAAAACTTCCTAAGCATATACTCTTTATGTTTCTATCTTTTATTCTAGCTTTACTTTGGCTTGGAGCCAAAGGTGAACAAACTTTTTATATAAAGGTTCTAATTGAATCTAACGGTCAGATACTAAAAACCATTACATATACCATAGGATCATATTGGATTATTTACATGAGTATGAAACTTATATATATTTTTCTAACCTCATCTGCTAGAAAACTAAAATCAGATGAAAATGCAACCCTAAATCCAGGTAGTGTGGGTTCAAAATTTTTCTCTAAACATAGATATACTAAGATTGCTCTTTTATTATTTTTAGCCTGGATTCCTCATTTGATAATTATTTATCCTGCTAGTATGACGATAGACTCTTGGATATCTTTAAATAATTTTTATGGCACCCATCATTTCTCAACACATAATCCTATGGTATATACTTGTATTATAGGAATGTTTACCAAATTTGGATATTGGTTAACCGAAAATGCTTCAATGGGACTTTTTATCCTACATGTAATACAGTTTATTATATGTATACTGATAATTACTTACTCTTTTAAATTGATGGTAGAACTCTTGGCTCCTAGATGGCTTCTTGTTTCTTACTATTTTATTCTTATTCTTTGTCCTTATTGGGCCAATAGAATAAATCTATTGGTAAAAGATATTCCTTACAGTATGTGTTTTCTAGTTTTTATAATCGAGATGATCTACTTTATAAAAGATCATGAAAAATTTATATCAACTAAGTTTCATATATTTTTAAGTCTGATATCTATCTGGGGTATATACGTATTTAGTTCAAATGGTAAATACATTCTTATTCCTACAGTTATATCTATATTGGTATATCTCTTTTATAAAAGAGATATACTTAAAGTAGGATTTTTTAAAAAAACTTTACTAGTATTTTTAATACCTATATCTATTGGGGTATCTCTAGAATTTATAATTATAAAAAAATACGATCTTTATCCAAAATCCCCTGCAGATAGACTTGCGATCCTTCTACAACAAACTGCAAGAACTATAAAACTTCACCCTGATATTGTTACTCCTTATGAACAAAAGATTATAGGATCAGTCCTTCATTATAACTTAATATCCCAAAGATATAATCCTAAAATAGCAGATCCTATAGTAGATCTATATCGGATTAATACTTCATCTAGAAATTTAAGATTGTATCTAAAAACCTGGTTTAAAATGTTTTTTAAAGCTCCAGGTACTTATATGGGATCTATTCTTCATCAAAATTATCTTTTATTTTTCCCTTTTGAAGAAAGTGATACGGCTTATGTCTCGTATATTCCATCCTCAGATACTTTGACCTATCCTCTTTTTACTCTAGCTGGATTTTCTGATAAGGTTCCTTTTTATAAGGTAAAAGAAGCTTATAAAGAAGCTAACCTTCTTTTATTCTCACTTCCTATAATAGGAACCATGTCTCATCCTGCTACCTATATTCTTCTATGTCTTTTTCTATTGATACTGGCTTTAGTAAAAAAGATTAACATATATATCGTTCCTATGATTCCTATTCTTCTTAGCTTACTTGCTTGTATTCTAGCACCTAATGTTTATAACCATGCTCGTTACAGTTTTCCTATTCTTTATTCTACTCCTGTTCTTCTAGCCTGGTTTCTAAACTTATATTCTAAAAAACAGATTAAATCCTCTATTTAACTTAATATTGAACTCCTAGAAAATAATATATATCCTTACTATATATCTATACTATTTGTATCTATATGATTTTTTATCTATGTGTATATTTGGTAGGTTAAATTCAATGAGTGAGCAAGCTAGATCTAAAATTAGAATTTATCTTCAAAACTCGTTAATTTTAATTTTTTGTATATTTGCAGCTTGCTCTTTATTGTTACAGTTTGATATTCGTAAATTAGACTATAATCTTTCTAGTGTTATAAGTGAATCTATAAGACAATTTAAACTCTGTTTTATTCATTCTTCTACAGGACTTACTGTTATTGCTGCTTCTTTATTTTATATCAGTTTAAAATTAAAAAAAATAATTCTACCGCATAGATATTTATTTTATCTATTTTCATTTATTGTTGCAATACTTTGGCTTATGGGTAAAGGATTTCAAAAACCCGATATTTCAATCCTATATAAACCAGCATGTCAATTACCAAAATCTGTAGTATACGTTCTAGGATCTTATTGGTTGGTACATATCTGCTTAAAGATGTTATATATTATTTTTAATAAAGAATTTATATTTCCTCCATATATAGAAAATACATATAAAAAATTTAAGTCTCATCCTTATCTTATCACCGTATTAATTTTACTAGTTGCTTGGATTCCTTCTATTATCATTACTTACCCAGGGAACGTAATGATAGATTCATGGGAATCAATAAATAGTTATTGGCGTACTATCCATATAACAGATCGTCAACCTATAACTTTTGCTGTTTTAATTGGAGTTTTTACTCATGTTGGTAAAATTCTAGGAGATCCTAATCTAGGTATCTTTTTATTTATATTATTTCAGATGATAGTATATATAGCTATTATATGTTATTCTATAAAACTTATCCTTGATCTAAACGCTCCATGGTGGTTAACTTTTTTATATCTACTGACAGTATGTTTTTCTCCTTACTATGCAAATAGAGTTAATCTGGTATTAAAAGATAATTTCTACTCCATTTGTTTTTCTCTATTTATTATAGAGATAATTTGGTTGTTAATATTGAAAGAAAAGTTTTTTAAAACTTTTTGCCATCCTGTTTTTTTTATTTTATCGACCTTGGTTGTATATCTTTTACGTCATAACGGTAAATATGTTCTTATTCCATCTTTTATTATTCTTTTTATATGGACTTTATGTTTATATAAGAATGAATATAAAAGCCATTTTTTTTACTTAAAAAAATTAATTTTTACCCTTTTGATTCCTATTCTTCTAGGAATATCCATAAATACCTATTTAAACAAACATTATCATGTTACTCGAGGGAATATAGGTGAAGCTCTTTGTTTTCCGATTCAACAAACTGCTAGATATATCAAACTATATCCTAACGATGTAGAAGATTATGAAAAAAAAGCTATATCCAAAATCCTACCTTACGATAAAATAGCTGACTCTTATGTTCCTGATACTTCTGAGAATATAAAAGATCTCTTTAATGTTAACGCTTCCAAAGAAGATATATTAAATTATCTTAAGATCTGGTTTATAATGATGTTTAAGCATCCAATAACCTATGTAAATGCTAACTTTCACCAAAACTTCCGGCTCTTCTTTCCTTTTTTAGAAAACGATATGGTCTACAATGAGTTTTTTCCATTTGTAAAAGAGTTTTACGATCCTTTGTTTGAAAAAATAGGTTTTCATGATGTAGATGTCTCTACAAATATGAAACAGTTACTACAGCAGTATTACTATGCTTCTTATTCTTTCCCTGTTATAGGAGTTTTATCATCTCCACCATTATATATACTAATATCTATACTTATGTTAATTTTTTCACTAATTGATAGGATTAAACCTATGATAACAATAATGGTACCTATCATGTTAAGTATCCTAGTTTGTTTTATGGCTCCTACTACTGTAGCAAATCCTAGGTTTTCTTTTCCTATAATTTATTCATTCTGGTTTGTCTTATCTTATTATCTGTATTTGAATAATTCTAAAAAATTACAAAAGTTTAAAAAATCTTGATCTATTAATGTATTCAAATTAAAATCATAAATATAATCAGAGTCTACCTGGAAATTAAATCAGAACGTAGAATCTTTGATAGAGGGTATCTACATGGATGATATAGCTGTACTCATACCTTGTTATAACGAAGGACTTACTATCAAAAAGGTAATTTTAGATGTAAGAAGAGTTCTTCCTCAAGCTAGAATCTATGTTTATGATAACAACTCCACTGATGATACTGCAAATATAGCAAAAGATTTGAATGTTATTGTAAGAAACGAGCCAAAACAAGGTAAGGGTGCTGTGATTGCTTCTATGTTTTACGACATAGAAGCAAGTTGTTATATTCTAATAGATGGTGATGATGCTTGTTGTTTAAATTCTTTAACACAAATGACTGATATGGTTTTATATCAAGGTATAGATATGGTTATAGGAGATAGACTATCTTCTACCTACTACCTTGAGAACAAAAGAAGATTTCATAATTTAGGAAACAAGCTGATTTTATCCATGACTAATTATCTTTTTAGATCTAAATTACCTGATATTCTTTCAGGATACAGAGCTTTTTCTAAAAGATTTGTAAAAAGTTTAGGAATACTATCTTCAGGATTTGAGATCGAAACTGAGATGTCAATTCATGCACTTGTGCATGGAATGCATATATCTTCTATTCCTATATCTTATAGAGATAGGCCAGAAGGATCTTATTCTAAACTTCATACTTACTCAGATGGAACAAAAATTTTTAAAACTATACTTGATCTATTTTGTAATTATAAACCCTTCACTCTGTTTTCGACTCTATCTTTGATCTTACTACTAGTGTCACTAGGATCTATGATTATTTTATCTAGATCTACTTTTGGTATACAATCAGGTAATGGTCTAGTTCTATTAACTACTACTATAGTATTTGCTACAGGATCTATTATTTCATTCTGTACTGGAGTGATTTGTCATAATCTTAAAAATTTTTATTTAAGAATACATGATATATTAAAAAAATCTATTAAAACACTACCAGTATCTACCTTAGAACATACTACAAGAGCTGATACCAGTAGTAGTATTGATAGAGATATTCTTCAAGATCCAGATTTTATGGTAGATACTAGTTCATTTGATTCAAACCATGAATTACTAGATTCTTTCTCGGAGTACTACCACAATAATAATAACCTTAGACATAAAGATAGGATTATAAATTAATTACTCCAGCCAAGGGATACTAGCATTTATAGGAGACTGTAAAGTAGCTTTCAAGAACCTAATATTATCTGTAAACAGAGGATCTGTGTAACAAGTTTCTTTATTATCTTGAAACTTCATATTTCCCCATGAGGTTATTCCTACAAATTTTAGAGTTCCATTATTTAGGTTACTATCGATAAGAACAGGACTTCCCGAATCTCCTTGAGCAGAGTTTACATCCTCTCCTTGACTCACATCGTAGTAGTTACCATTACCATCTACCATATAACTATTATTACCATCACCTTGAACAATATGAGCATCATCTTTAGCTTTTTTCTGATTGAGTTGAAGCATTCTTGGATCACAATATGAATTTCCATCACTATTATCCACAACAGAGACCGTTCCAGTACGTTTTGTTGAGATAGAACGTCCATTATTATCTGTATAACATTCTACTACTTCATCACAACCGTATCGGTTACAATATCTATTGGTTATAGTTTTACAACCATATCCTACCAATCTAACAAGACTTCCTTCGTCAGGTCTAAATCCTGCTACAGTTAATTTAGGTTCTACATCAGTAAATGTACCATCTTTAAAAACTATTATCGCTATATCCCATATAAATGTTTTAAAATCATTTACATTGAAACTTGTAGGATACACAGCATACAAAGCTTTTGCCCCAACTATTCCATAATTATTCGTTCCATCAAATTCACTATTACTATTAGTCAGTATACTAATTACAGTTTTGTTTCCAAGATTAACCATGTTATAGATGTTGTTAGATTCATACACAGGAAGACTTGCTATACAGTGAGCAGCAGTAATCATAGTATTATGAGAATAATACCACCACTACAGGTCATTGATCCTTTTCGTGTAGCTGCTTCATATTTTACTATTGCAGGATAAGCATCTGTTTCTAACCCATTTGTAACCATGGGAGTAGATTTATTTTGAAGACAAGAAGAGATCAAAATAGAAATAAAAAAGAATATTATGTTTTCTATCTTTAACATATCTTACCTACTGGATATATTTACAAACCCCCACCTTCAACCTACCTATCGAACTTTTTAACTAAAAAAATCAGCTATTTTTGATTTCAGTAGTAATTATAATAAGATATCACACCCTCTAACGAATTGCGTCACGATGGGTAGTAGTATCTATTAGGGTTTAAAGTCTAAGATATTAAAAATATCGTTTGCACTACCAGGCAGTTATAAGCCTATTCACCCCTAGGTGATGAGTAGTTTAAAATCTAAGACATCATCCAATAAATCTAATGATATATATTTCTCTATATATAGATATTCTAATTTATAATTATATTGTAGTTTTCTTCTATATATTTTCTAACTCTATCAGCAGAGGTTTCTCCACTTTCTTCATTGTTCATTTCAGATACAAACTTATCTATCTCTTCTTGAAGTGCTCCTATATCTTCTTCAGATAGGTTTTCTACTCCAGGAAGTTGACCAATTACATCCTGAGCTACAATCAATCTATCAATTAGTTCTTCAGCAAAGTCTTCTGTTATCCCTTCTAAATCTTCAGGATGAAATCCACTTGAGAATTTATCTGATAGATTAATGATAGAAAGACTTACAAGTACTACGTTATTAATGATCTTTTTTAATCTATCATACTGATCCAGAGTAGATCTAGCTTCAAGATCTTTCAGTAGAGTTTCTGCTTTTAGCATATAGGTAGTAGATAGTTCTTTATCTTCTACTATTTTAGAAACTATAGTTACTATATCATTATAGTGACCACCTTCTATAATAGAGTTAACTGAGCCATAATCTTGTTTAATAAATTTAGTAATAATTGTTAGAAGATCTATACCTGATTTTTGGAAATATGCTGTAACAAGTAAGGATTCTAATGATAGAGCATCTGGATCTTCTTCTAGGTATTTTTCTAAACATTCTATAGCTTCATCAACTTTTTTAGCGTTCATATAAGCTACTGCTTTAGCAGCTGTATATTCTTCATCACTTCCTTTAATACTTCTTCCTTTAATATTTATATGATTATAAATATTAGTATTACCATTAGAACTTTCTTCATCTCCACAGGAGATGATCATAAAAGATATTGTCGTAATTCCTATAATAATAAATCTTTTTAACATATATTCATCTCCTCATTAATTAAAATCCAAATCCAACTGTTAATCTTCCACAGTAACGTGTTTCTGCATATAGTCCTGCAAACGGAGTTAACTCTTCTTTATAGGAAGAAAAATCAGCTCTTAGGAGTCCAAAATCTAGGTATGCTCCGTAAGATATATATCCATGATAGAGTCCTGCACTAACTCCAAATACATTAAATAATGATATTTCAGTTCCACCTCTAAGTCTTTTTTCAAGTTCTTTTTCTACATTTGCAAGAATATCAACAAGATCAATAAGTACTTTGAATGTTACTATAGGGGTCGACATTTCAAATCCATATCCTATATCCAAAGATCTTTTATATACATCAGGAAATTCTTCTTGTTCAGAAAGAGCTTTTCCTGAGTTTTTATCTTTAACTTTAGCAGCTAGGATATTAGAGAAGTTAATACCAATGGAATTTATTGGTTCAAACAAAGAAGGTTCTTCTCCTTCAGTTTTAGAAGTAACCAGTATCCCTACATCAGTAAAAGTTCCACTCAAAGGAGAAAGTTCACTATCTTTATCAAAATTTTTTATTTCATCAGCATCCATGATTCCTACAGTTTTTTCAAAATCATAAGCTTTAAGAACTTGTTTTATATTAACTCCAGTATATAGATGATCTACCAACTTATAGTATCCTGAAGCTATCAAAACGCTGTTAGCTGATAGATCTACAGTAGCAGCTTCCATACCTGAGTATTCGGCTTTTTTCATTACACCAAAGTTTACTTCCATATTTGTAAGAAAGCCTACAGCTACATATTCTGTAGATACACCTGATAAGTTTCCTATACCTACATGATGCATTTGACCTACGTTATCTAGGATAAGTTGTGTAGGATCATCTGTATCAGAGATATTAATGAAGGTTTCAATCTGATCCATTGTATTTTTCCCAACAGAAGCACCCAAAGATACTACATTTACCCCTCTTTTAGATAGAGCCATAGTAGCAGGGTTTAAAAGCATAGAATCTATTTTAGGAGCTGATACATCAGCTATTCCAGTTCCTGCTCTTCCTAGAAAATGTGGACTTTTATACAGGTTCTCTGCAAATAAACTCGAAGAACCTAAAAATAAACATAAAAATGACACTAATACGTGTAAAGATTTTATAGGCATTGCCTTCTCCCAAATCAAGGTAAACATACTAAGCCAAGTAAACCTTTAGGGTGTTCGGCAAAACTTTATAGTAACTTTAACATTAGACTGAAACTAGTTAGAATATCAGAGTTTTTTTAGAGGGGAGGGATTTTTCCCCCCTCTAAACCAGCCCTCTGCCTAAGGTGATTAATTATAATTTATGAAGATAGAAAACTGAATAGTTTACAACAAAAGATATGATGAACAAAAACATGATAAGGAACAAAAAATATGCGACAGCAGGGCTTATAATCAAATATACACTTACTGTATTTTTCGACCAAAAAACAGTTTATGGATATGGATCAAAAAAGTCAAGGTTATTATGATAAAAATAAATATAATTATAACTCTACCTTAGAGTAAATTTTAGAATATTTCTCATATAAAGTAGTCAATTTATCTTGTTCTTCTTTTCCTTCAACACTTATTCCAACCCTGAAACAGTCTTGACGTTCAGTTTTTGTAGACCATTTTACAGTTCCTTCAATAGATAGAAGATAGGGTTTTCCTAGGGTGATTACAACTTCTTCACCCTCTTCAAGATCTGCTGCTACCCATATCCCTACTCCACCATTTGAGATATCCCACATTAAAAACGGTACAGAATCCATAGAAGGTTTTCTAACAATTATTCCTAGTAGTTCTTCAGGAACAACACTTACTCTAGTGGATCTTCTTCTTGTTTTAGATTCTGCCAAGGCTTTCTTATGCATCAAGACTCCTTTGTATGTTTAGTAAACAGAGTTTTTGTTCTGTGACTTTTAAACTCTTTTATTGTAACTGAGGTCTACCTTTATTTTACCATAATTTTTCTTTTCTAAAAAAAACTTAAGTCAAAAACTCTGTATTTACAACCAAGCCAGAAGCCAATTTCTTTTCTGAGAGGTAGTTGGTATCTTTTTATACTGCCATCCTGCTTCTTTAAGATTATTTTTTACAACCCCAGATACGCTATAACTCATAAGTTTTACTTTTAAAGATGAAGATTTTTTTATTTTTTCAAACCATTCAGCTGACCACATTCCTGGATTCTTACTGGGGGAGAAAGGATCCTGCCAGATATAATCAAACTGGTAACCGAGACTCTCCATTGATAGATCTAGACTCAAAGCATCCCCCAGAAGAATCTTCCAATTTAACTCCCTAGTGGTAGATGGGATCTTATAGTTTAGCTCATACCTATTATCTTCTACCTTATAAAACCCACGGATGATCCTGGTCCATGAAGAATCCCAGTTTATCATCCAAGGAGCCTCAGCTGACAAAAAAGTACTCACAAGCTGCGCATCTATCTCTAAACTACAGATATTTAGAGAAGTCGATCCCATAGAAGATAACCAAGCATCTACGGTACAAATTGCGTTATATCCAAGTCCAAGTCCTACATCAGCTACTGAAATACACTTACTGGTAGGATCAGAAAAACTATCCCGGATTCCACTTGAATCTATATATAAACTACGGGCTTCTAGCAGTGCTCCAGCATCCGAGTGAAACATCTCACCACAGTCAGGATGGACTACGGTAAAACTTCCATCTCGAGTTTGAAATACATTTGAATATCTACTGAAATTTGACTCTTGGGACATAAATATATATCTTTCAGAAAACAATTAAACCAGATCACCTAACAATGCCGGTTAACTTTACCAGTACTTATATTTAAATCAAGTAAATAAAAAATGTAGTAGGGTTATCATCCCTACTACATTTTAAGTTTAATATTAATAGAGTTCTCTAAAGTACGTACTTTGGTGTATGTAAGTCCATTAGTACTCCTTTTTCTCCACCTCTAATAGCTACATTATCATCATAGATAAAAGTAAATACCTTTCCTACACATCCTTCTATAACTGCTTGAGCCATTCGATGTTCTGTAGATGGGCCTCCGTGTAGATAACTCTTGTAAGCGTCTTTATATTCGGTATAACCAGTTACATAAGCACTTTCAACTACAAATGTAAATACCTTATTACCATCTTCATCAATACTTACACTACCTTTACCTTTGTAATTAGCTTTTACTACCTGTGTATCTGTTGTTGTCTCTGGTATATGATAATAATAAGTCCAAGTTTCTTCTTTGAAAGAAGTTGAATCCTGAAAATTATAATGGGTAGAAATATCAATTTCATCTTCATCCAAATTTCTGTATTCTTTTACTGTACTAAAAGGAAGAACTCCACTTTGAACCAATATTTCATCCACAAGTATTGATTTACTATCTTCCATACTTTGATCTATTTCTTTACCAGAAAGATTTTTACCATCAAAAAAATCATCTCTATTTGCATTAGCTAATATCATAGAGTTTACTAAAGCTATTTCTTTATCAAAATTTAACTTAGTTTTAACAGTGTCAAAACTATCCTTATACAATTGTTCCAGTTCACGAGCGACAAATCTTTTACTAGTTTCAAGTTCATCATTAAGTTTTTTGTTTTTCTTTCTTTCTTTTTCTGTAGTTTGTTCGAGATATTTTGGATCTAAATATATTTTTGAGTATCTATCCTTTCTAAGTGAGTCTACCATCTGATCAAACATAGGTTGAGCTTTTTCAAGATTTTCTTTTATTTGTTTTAATATGTTATCAATTCGACCTCTGGAATAGTAGTTTATGTTGTCATATAAATCAACCAGAAGCTTATTAGCTTCATGTAGAGGATTTACTCCTTTATGATAGACACCATTAACAGTACCAGAACCAGCAAATATTCCTTCTGGACTAAGCCCCACATATAGTGGCCATGTAACATTTTTAAGATGATTATATTTACTAAAAATCTTATCATTAAGATCATCTAAGGTATGTGTATCTTTAATGATTAATCTGTTTAATACATGCATTCTCGTAACAATATTAAACTTTTGAGGAACCACTATATCAGTAGGCTCATTTTGTTCGTTATTGATATTTGCAGATTCTTCTATCTTAGAAGAATCTTTTGTTAATATTGTATATTCTTCTACCTCGATAGCTTCTTGTACATCGCTATCTTCATTTAACAGGGAAGAATCATCCGAAGAACTTTCTTGTTCATCTACTTCATCATATTCAGGATAAGTATAATCTTTATTTAAACTAAAGACGATTTCTTTTCCTACAAGATTTTTAGATCCAAAATCATATGGAGAAATACTCATAGATTCATCAGAAAGACGAGTTATAACTTTATAACTAGGGGTAAATTTAACTTTATCAGTTATATATACCAAACCTTTGCTATCAGCTTGCCAATCTGTTTTATTAAACACTGCTTTATTATTAAAAGAGTCTAAAACTTCTTGTGGCACACGTATTGACGAACTATCTAAATTATATTCATGTATTAAAACTCTATTTGGATCGTCATTTATATTTTCAACTTCTTCATACGATACAGCATCATATCGTTGGCCTACGCGATTGCAACAATCACTATCTTCGTATAAGTTATAAACATAATCTACTATATCACTATAAAAAGTAAAAACAGACTTATAATATAATCCCATGTCGTTATCAAATAAACATTTGTTACCACGAAAACTTTTACTCATATAAAAATTATCAGGACGATCTTCCTCTTCAGGCATATCTGGAATAAGCATACCGCAAGAAATTAAAAGTTCTGACATTAGTAAATATGACACGATAAAAACTATGTGTTTTCTCATAATCCAATCCTTTCTCGTAAAAAAGCACATATTTTTATCATATTATAGACAATTTGTCAATTTATAAAATATCAAAAAATTATATTGTATTATTAGGAGGTTGTATCGGATACCAGTAAAAGCTATCTAAATTTATAAAAGATCGAGGGAATCCAATGGAGAGTTAAAGACAGGTGATATCGATAGATTTAAGTAAAAAAAGCATATTAGACAGTTAGTCTAATATGCTCTTGGTCATTTATCTTAAAAAAACTACTATTAGTTTTCAACCTTCATTTTTTTTACTTCTATAGTTTGTTCTTTATTTGTATCTGGAGTTGATGAAGGGGTTTCTTCTTCTTCTCCAACTGCTTCTATAGTTTGGGAGTTAGGATTTGAGTTTTCACTGATTGGTACTTTGATACGAGCTTTTCCATCTTTATCTTTTGAGACAACTTGGCTAGATGTGCCTTCATACACTATCAGTTTATCTCCTTTTTTTCCTGCAAATCCCAGATAGAAATCATACTGACATCCTTCTGTTAATTGAACTGTTGCATAAGGATCTGCTCCAGAAAAATTTCTCCATTCTCCTGCTTCAGGTACTTTAGCTTCCTTACATTCTTTTCCTTGATTAGCATCAACCTTTGAAGCTGTAGCAGCTAATTTTATTTTAGTTAATTTAATACCTTCTACACTAGGAGCTTTTACCGTAATAGAAGAAGTTTGACTTTGTTGAGCGGCCTTTTTTTTCTTAAAACAAGATGTCAGTCCACAACTAACCCCTATTCCTAACATCAACACTAAAACTACCTTGATTCCTCTAACTATACTGTTATATCCATTTTTTCTCATTACACTTCCCTCACTGTTAAATTATACTAACTTTTATATTATAAACTTAATTTATTTATTATCACAAAAGGGCTTTTCTTAAAGAAACAACTTTTGAGATTGATTCATTTAAAATATTTCTAAAAGCTAGGGATTTTCCTGCCTCTGTATCTAAAGCTTCAACAGCTAATCTGTATCTATCTAACCCCTTACATACCAGTAGTAAGTCTATCCCAGCTACTACAGAACTTACTATAGCTTCCTGCCAATCTTTAATATCATCACTTCTACAACACCCCTTCATCAACATATCATCAGATACTACTATTCCATTATACCCTAATTTTTCTCTTAAAATATCTTTAATTATAATTTTTGAACTACTTGCAGAAAAGTATGGATCTATTTTTGAATAAACAGCATGGGATACCATTACCATTTTAACTGGATACTCCGAGATTATCTTCTGATACGGATAGATATCCTCACTGAAAAGCTCTTCATAACTTTTATCAATTGTTACTACATCAGTATGGGTATCTAACTTTGAGCTACCAAGTCCTGGAAAATGTTTCAAACATCCTAGAACCCATTCTTCAAGTCCAAGATAGAACGCTTTTGCTCTTAGATACACTCTATCTTTATCTTCAGAAAAACATCTATCTCCTATAGATAGACTCGCGTCCTTATTATATATATCTAAAACTGGAGCAAAATCTACGTTTATACCAAGCTTAGATAATTCCTGACCCAAAGTTTTTCCATATGAATAAATATTTGATAAGGATTTTTCATCCACTCTTCCTTCTTCAATATCGAAACAAGGACCAAGATTAATTACAGTAGAAAGTCTAGATACCCTACCACCTTCTTGATCTATTGCTATTATACTTTTTAGTGAATCAAATAACTGACAGGTTTTTGATAAACCCAAAACGTTAGAAGAATCTTCCAGGATATTTCGTTTAAAAAAAATAAAGCCCGCAGGGGGCTTTTTAGCGTAAAAGGATCTCTCATCTCGCAAGAGATCTACACCGTCTATGGCAGCTATTACTATAGAATTAGAATTCATCTTGTATGCTACTACAGACTCTATAAGTTATTCATCGATAATTTGAAGAATATATCTTTTAGATAATTTTGCAGCAGCACAATTTAGAATAGTTCTGATAGCATCTGCTGTTCTTCCTTGTCTTCCTATTACTTTACCGATGTCTTCTTTAGCAACCTTTAGTTCTATAATATTAGTTTGATTGCCTTCGATCTCACTAATTTCAATACGATCTAATTCATCAACTAAAGCTTTTGCAACAAATTCAACCAAATCTTTCATTGAAGTTTCACTTTTTCCCATTTTCACATCCATATCTACTATCGTAGAAAAAATCTCTCGAAAGAGAAAGTGATTAACACCTGGATATAGAGGCACAATACCCCCTATAACCACCCAATATTAATTTTATCGGATTTTTTTTAAATATGGAAGTTTTTTAAGAAATTTTTTTTTAATTTCAAAAATCTACTTATACATAATCCCCATGTTTAATCTTTTCAACTATTATTTTCTCTGGCATAGATACATCCTTAGGATCTACCATAAAATATGATTGTTGTTCGCATCTACGCTTATTTTTAAGTAACCATTTTAATATTTCTGCTAGCCCCTTATTCTCTTTATTCTTAAAGAAAGGATCATTCTCCAGAGCATCCTTAGCCTTTTTCAAAGCTCTAACATCAGCTGTGTTAGTATCCTTAACAGGGTAATCATGAAGATCATATTTTTTTATATCTGAAGGAAGTACCCCTAAAAACCTTACATCCGGTGCAGAAAAATCCGAGTTTCTTATAAGGGATGAGGCTGATCCAGCCTTTAAGGTCCTATAAATATTTTGTACCGTATAGGCATCAAGATCCCCAAAGAAATACAGTGGTACTTTAAGTTGATCTTGAATACGCTTCGCCCAACCTCGTACTGCATTAGAAGGTACCCCTTGAGCACCTATCAGAATACTTTTATGCCTTTTAGTAAAACCATTTGCTACCAGGGTATTAGCTGTACCTTCTGATTCTACAATGAGACAAAAATCAATCTTTCCCTTACTGGATAGTTTTAGATTTTGAGGTCTATTTTTAGGTTGAAAAGGAGAGGTACCAAGTTGAGATAGATCAATCCTTGCAGTAGTTCCATCATTTAGAGTTTCAGTTACTATAAGCTGTTGAGAGTAGGTCTGACCTCCTCTATCATTAGCATAACAGTTTAACTCTTCTCTGTAGCATTCAAGCATCTCACATATAAAATCTACTATAGAATCTGATTCATCCTGAGCTGAAAAATCCAGAGGTTTAAGCTGTGGGTTAAATTTAACTTCACCCTTACTTATATAGTAGAGTTCCCTTTTAGTATTTACTGCCCCGGTGGTAATATTTCTCAGTAGAATCTCAAGCATAAATATAGCCCGAGCCATCTTCTGAATTGATCCTACATTAAGCTCTGTTCTTACCTTTTTTCCTCCAGGAGTTAGATACCCATTTTTAATACTGTATATAGCATTATCCAAGGTACACTTAGTAGCCTCAAGTACTGGACGTCTTCCTTTCTCTAGATCTGAGAAAATTTTATTACATATAGCATAACAATGAGCTTTTATCTCATCTGAAGTCTTTGTAGAATACTTAACCATTCAATCAATCTCCGTTTCAATATCTATCTGTTTATTTTTTATTTTTACTTTTCCTTTTTTACACTCTTTTTACCTGAAGAGGTTTTTTTTGCTTTTTCAGTCTTTTTTACTTCTTGCCTAGTTTCAGTTGTTTCTTCTTCTAACTTAATTTCTAGATCTTCCCCAACAACTTCTCCACTATCTATCTGTTCTTCTCTTCCGGTATTACCATCATCATCACCATCTTCATCTTCATCTTCTAATCCTTCAGATTCATCAAAAAGCATCTGATTTTTAATAAGATACTTACTCAGGGCTTTATCAGCCTGAGTTAGACTTTCTTGAGCCTTTTTAGTATCCCTTCCTAGAATACGCTCAAGTCCTTGTTCAGCTTTAATTTTACGTTCCTCGCTAGCTCCTAGAATTCTTACCAAGGTATCTACTAAAATTGGAGAAAACCTTTCAAGGTGTTGTAATCTATTTTCAAGTTCTTTTTCTTTACTTTCTTTATTGATATGCTTTGAAAGTTTCTGTCCTGCTTGAATTAAAGCCCGTCTTATTTCTTCTACAAGTTCTTCAGAGGCATCTATAGTTTCTTTCGAAGCATTTTTAAACTTAATAAAAGGAGATACAACACTTACAGCTATTATATATGGACCTGTTGGCAGGGACCCTCTACCTTGTTTTAATCCATAGGTTCTCCAATTAACTGTACTTATAGCTTTAACAATAGCACATCCTGATTTATCAAACTGTAGCGGTACACGGTTTGCAAATCTTAAAACTGTTACAGGATCTTCTTGATCTGAGGCTTTTCCTTTTTCTTTAAGTCTAGCAATAGCTACTTCCACTTGAACTGGTTTAAAATCACATATCACAGGCTTTCTAGTAAGTACTGCAAAAAAATCTATACTTCCAAGTCTAACTATACTTTTAGCCAGTGCTTCCTCTCCTACAGATAATACAGACTGAGTAGAAGGAGCTTTAAGTGCTGCTTTTTGAATAAAACTAAAGATTTTATGAAACTCCTGATCTGAAATAGAAGTAAGAGGAGTTTTCGAATCAATTCCCACATGTTCACAAAGCTCTTTTATTATAGAATCAGATACTCTAGAAAACCCTGATTTTAACCACTGTCCTAGACTTACCTTACCATAAAGTTTTGCATGGGATATAAACTCCCCAAGCTTCATAGTATGAGGATGAGGTTCTGTAGCTTCAGGAACCTTCACACAAACACTACTTACTCTTTCTAGTACTTGTTCTGGATCATCTTGAATTTTATACTTAAGAGTCAAATGAGGATTTAAAAGTGCTGTTCCTCTGATATAGCTAAGAATTCCTCCTTCTCCATTAAGTTGAATTCTTCCATCTATTACGAATTCTACACTTAGTCCACTTGGTCTATCCCAAGGGATAGTAGTTTTATTTTTGAGTACCCCCTTGTTATTTCTTAAATCAATACTTATCTCAGCTGATACCGCAAGGCGTTGTCCTGCTCTTTTAGAAATTACTTTTACCCCAGTAGCAGTAGTTTGAAGAGCCCAAGTAGTTACAGCACTGATACCAATTCCTTGTTGTCCACGGGAGCATCTTCCCCGTCCAAATTTAGATGAGGCCAGATATTCACCAAATACTTTAGGTAAATCCTTTACATCAATTCCAGGACCGTTATCATCCACTACGATTCTTATCTTATCTGTATTTTTAGTAGATCCTACCCCAACCTTTTCAATGCTAAGATTTACATCAGGCAAAATCCCAGCCTCTTCACAAGCATCCAAGGAATTATCTACAGCCTCTTTAATAGAGGTTAAAACCGCCTTAGTAGCAGAAGAAAAACCTACTTGTTGTAGGTTTTTAGAAAAATACTCAGCAGTAGAACTAGTTGTTATTTTTTTAGATGATCTTAGTGATTTTTTTACCTTCTCAACCATAATTTAGCAGACTCACTCCTATTAAAAATCAACCCAAATCCGCATAGTAAATCAGATTCATTACCTA
>CACXFL010000203.1 GCA_902766925.1 uncultured bacterium
TAAAATAAAATGTTTGTTTTTTTTATTTAATTTTTTTGGGGGTTAACCATGTTAATAAAAGGGCGTGTACTTACTGTTTTTATGTCTATGATCCTAGCTTTTGGACTATTTATTTCTTCTTGTGGTGATGATGATGATGATGATGGAGGTAATAGAAATAGTATTGAAAAAGCTAAGTCGACCTTTGCACAGAATTTTCCTAAGTTACAAGAGGGTGCTCCTGGAGTTTCTACTTATGTAGCTCAATGTTATGAAGACACAATGAAAAAAACTGGAAAGTCTTACAGAGAAACTGACATTTTAAGTATGGGAGATTCTACTATAGCACAGATAGCCACAATGTATTTATCAACAGATACAGAATGTAGTAATCCTATAATGCGAGCTGTTCGAGTAGTATCATATACTAAGACGGGAACAGTTAATCTAAGTAATGAGCCAGGAAAGACCGCTGAAAAATATAAAATGGATCTATTAGCTATGTATCTTGGAGGAGATAGTGCTTACAGAAACGAAATAGGATCAATAATGGGTGTGGAGGAAGAAGTACTTGATATATTTGCTGGTGGAGAAGTCTATTCTTATAATATTTCTAGAATACAAAATGAGAGTGAACTCACTCAAAAAGAAAAAGATAAGCTTCTTAAAGATTACGAAATAATTCGTATTGAAGATAATGTACTGTATATGGATGATCAAGATTCTTCTGATACAATAGTTGATGCGAGTGATATAGACGATCCTCATGCAGAGAATGTTGAAGATTCTGAAAGAGGATATTTTATAAAGTGGCCTACAGTACTAGATAGAGAACATCCATTTTATAAAAGATAAACTTTTAATATTTAGAGGGGGAAGAAAAGTAAAATCTCCCCTTTTTTATTTAAAACTAAGTTAGATATCTAAGACGATATTGAACCGTTATATACTGTCGGTTTTAATAATCAAGTGGAAGGATGTATAAAATAATGAAGAAAATATTACTAGTTATTTGTTGTATAATTTTATGTAGCTGTGCAACTACGAGGGATCTTACTACAGGAGAGAAAATATTGTACAAGGAGTTAAAATCTCACGGTATCACAGAAGATCATTTACTAGGTAGTTATGAAAATCCAGCTTCTGCTTTTTCTGCTGGAATGTGGAGCCTTCTACCGGGAGGTGGAAACTTTTACTTAGGAGGAGGTAAATCTGCAGATAATGTTCAAATTATACAAGGCGTATTTAATGTTGTAACATGGCCTTTTTCTATTTTGTGGGGAGTACCTTTGGCAGTAATTCGTGCTAAAGAAATAAATAAGAAAGCTTTGGTAGATTATTACATATTTACTACTGAGGGAAAACAAGAACTCGAAAAATCAGGTATTAGAATAATAAAACAATGTAAGGCTGAAGAGTAAATTTATGTGTTTTTATAAATTAGAAAGGTAGATATGAAAAAATATTTATTAATTATATGTTGTTTAACTTTGATGGGATGTCAAACCTCCACATATTTATCTCATGTAGATCATAAGATGTATACTAATCTAGAATTACAAGGGGTTAATATAGATCATCCAGTTGGGAATTATAAAAAACCTGTTTCTCGTTTAGCTACAATTCTTTTAAGCTTTTTACCAGGTGGAGGACGTTTTTATCTTGCATTTGGTAAAGCAAAGGATAGATCTCAGATATCTGGTATTTTTGAAGATATTTTATTCTATCCTCTTTCTATATTCTTTGCTGGACAAACCGGAAGATATGCAGAAGATATAAATAGAAGAGAACTACTGTATTATTACATGTTTGATGAAGAAGGAAAGCAAGAACTGGAAAAAGCAGGAATTAGTCTTACAAACCAATGTAAAGTTAAATAATGAGAGAAGGGGAGGCTAGCTCCCCTATTATATGAAGATATCCTACAGTTCTTATATATCAAGACTATTTTAGTCTAAAAGAAAGTCTATAATATTGGTGGAACTATAACTTTGAGTTCTAAAGTAAATAAAGAAACTTGTGTTAGTGTAGGTTTACCTGAATTTAAAGAATAGTTTTTTAGTTTTTATTTTTTAACTTTCTTATCATTAAAAAATAATTTGGACCTACCCCATAAATTAGAATACCTTCAGGTATCCTAATTTATGGGGGACGGTCCAGAATGTTTACCTTCACTTATACTCCAGGTATTTCACAAATACGTCAATTAGACATGACAGATACACAAGCTATTTTAACAATAATAGAATATTCCTACGAAGGAGAAACTCCTATTTGCGACGAAGGAAATGCTAGATCTAGAATAAAAGCTATTAGAGATTATGTTCAAATAGATCCTGTATCTTCTTTTTATGGACCTTGTGTAAAATTGACAGTTGTACATTCAACTGCAACTCCTTTAACTGAAGAAGTAGTAGCATCTTATCGAACGAATTCTGCCTATGTGTATAATGATTGGAATTTAAATGAAGAAAAAATAATAGGTAGCCGTTTAATAACTAGTGTGGGAGTCTTTATAGCGGAGTCTTTTTTAAAAGTTTACTCATACACTAAAAAATAGAGTTTAACTATATATAGACATTAGGTATAGTATAACAATTTTATGATATGTTTATATCATAGAATTGCGATTTATCCATCTATCCTAAAAAGGGTGGTAAATTAATGAAGGATAGATCAAAAATATGTATCTTTATAGATTCTAGAGTTACGGCATAGCAACATGTTTTATTTTAATAGAAAGATTCTTCTTAAAATTTATTAAACATAACTTAAAAAATTTAAATTTTTACTTTTAAAAAATAAAAAATACTGATATGTCTTTATTTTCTGTACCGTTTAAGGTAGACTACAGAGGTTTTTGGTAGTTTTACTGTTAAATTAAGTATTTAAAATCCAAAAGTTTTTATTCATATTGTAGGTAAGAGGGGTTTATATGGCAAAAGGTGGAAAAAAAGGTGCTAAAAGATTTTTAATTAGACTTGTTTCTTCAGCAGGTACTGGTTATTTTTATACCACAGTTAGAGCTAAAGGTGATTATAAATTAGAACTTAAAAAATATGATCCAGTGGTAAAAAAACACGTTACTTTTAAAGAAGCTAAAATTAAATAGGGTTTACTGATAGTTTAAAATAACCTAATCTTTTAAAGGAGATTAGGTTATTTTTTTATGATTTTTTTATGGGTGAAACTTGCAGTTAAAAGGGGTAGTAAAAAAGGTTTTTGTTAGAAAAGATTCCGGCTGGATTGCTGCAAGCTGTGTATCCGATAGGAATGAGCCTGTAAATGTTATAGGGGTAATACCCCATATAGATGAAGGAAAGAACTACTGCTTTGAAGGTGAATGGAATCTAAGCCA
>CACXFL010000204.1 GCA_902766925.1 uncultured bacterium
TTGTTAGTAGCAACATTGTTACTAGCAGCATCTTCTGGTAGTGGATCAATTGGAGCTTCTCCAGCAGAGGCTGTATTTTCTGCTTCAGCTTCATTGATCATTTGTTGAAGATCTTGATTGGTAGATTCAGCTAGTTCTTCACCGGAGTTATCAAAGTTATCTTCGGCTAGGTTAGCTTCTTCATCACCATCTTCTTCGGTGTTTTCATCATCGCCTTGATTTTCATTGTTGTTTTCTGCAAACTCATTGTTACCGTCAGAATTTTGATTGCCGTTTTCATCTTCGGCACTCTCTTCCCCATTTTCCTCAGAGTTTTCGTCAGAAACTTCTTCTGTGTCGTCATCTTCCGCCATTTCTTCATCATCTGTAGTAGCACAGCCAGCTAGGAACAGATGTGAGGTGAAGTAGAGGGCAGCAAGAATTAGACTGATACGCCTAATAAGCATAAATCCTCCTTTATAAAGTAAAACGAAATTAAACCATTACCTACGTGTTATCGACATAAATTAATTAAACTTTAGCCTCCCATTGGATAGACTCCTCCTTATTTTTAATAAAATTAGTACACTCCTATTTATATTAAAAAATAGAAACCCCTCTCACTCAATGGGCAGGAGTTTCCTAGATCAAAGAGGAATTTTTTAGTAGTTATATTTTTCCTAAATTTTTTCCCCTAGGTGTAAAAAAATCATACATCTAAAAAATTTTGATCAATTAAAATCACAACTTATATCGGAAGATAACTGGCACATCTTTTGCTCTATAAAATTGAGCATAATTTTTTTAAAGTTGAAGTAGGAAAAAGATATACAGTAGAAAAATGGAGTAGAACCGAGATGTTGACATTGATTATAACAATTACATTTTTTACGGTTTTAGTAACAGGACTTCTTGCTTTTGTTCCATCTGGATTTTTTAAAAGAGGTTATTATTATGGAGTAACCTTTTGGTCTAGGTGGTTACCAGTTATTGCAGTAGGTGTTGTTTTTGTTTTGATTATAACCAACCTAATAGGTATGTCTCATACTTATTTTTTAAGTCTATATCCTACACTTTCTCTTGTAGAGGTAGGGGTACTTTTATTTATACTTCCTTTCTTTTTTACTTCAAATGTATGTTTTTTCTCATATTCAGCATTTTTGTATCTATTTATAAAGTTTTTATTTGCAACACAAGTACCAAGCTTTGGATGTATACTTCTTATTAGTTGTTTTATTATTATAGGAATACTGTCAGATAAACTTCCTTGGGTAGTTCAAACTAGAAGTTCTAGTGTAAAAACTCTAAGAGAGTTTTTAATAGGTTTTGTATGTATAGGACTTTTAGGAGTTGTAGCATACACTATTTTTAATCTATCAGGATTTATTAAATGGATGGAAGAAATATATAAACTTCATCTTGGATTTAATACCTGGATTTTTATAGTAGTAGCTATTTTTGGTGGTTGGATATTTACTATCTTAGGATTTGGTAGAAGATTTTCTCTACCTATTCTTTGTTATCCATCACTTATATTTGTAGCTTGGATTACAAACTGGCCTTCATATTTTTTAATTATACCATTTACGATTCTCATGACACTAGCACTATCTGAAACTGATAGACGTACTAGAATAAGAGAAGAATAAAAATAAACCAAACTATATATCATATATTCTTGACTGTCATATACCCTAGAGCTTATAGCTCTAGGGTATTTTTTTATGATAAAAATTATTTAGTATAGTATACATATTAAATAAAAGTATAGTAAATAAATAGAACATAAAAACTGGTAAAACTACAACAACATGGTTTTTAAATAGTATTAGTATGAATATTTTAATGATATAAGCATGTCTCAAAATATTAACATATAAACACTAAATAGATTAATAAGAAATAAACAATCATAAAAATTGTGTATATTATACTATACAATAATATAATAATACTTAAATATTAATTAACCGTTAAGAGAATGATTAGGTTAGATTATTTTATAGGGAGGAAGGTTTATATTTTTATTGATTTAAATATAAAGATGAAAAGATGAGTCGGAAATAAATTATCAAAAATTATTTTTTTATGTTCTAAGTTATATAAATTATTAGAAAAAATTAAATATTTTATAAAAATATAAAGGTATAAGTTGTTGAAATTGCTTGTTTTTTTTCTGGAGGGGGGATAAAATTTAATCAGTAATCACTTTTGGAATTAATGAATATAGTCAAGGAGGTAATTTAGATGAAAAGAATTTTAACTTTAATTTTAAGTTTGGTTTTTGTTTTTTCAGTGTCTTGTAAGTCTGATGATAGTGATGATGGAACACCTCCATATATCCCAGGTCAAGATCAAAAAGTAGCTACTACGAAGTTAGCTGATTTTATTAGTCAAGACTGTCAAAAAAATATGGAAATAAAATCAACAGATCCCTATCACAATGAAATTATATTTCCAGCAGATAATTGTTTTGTTGCTCCTAAGGGGTGGACAACAGAAACACGTACTCCAAACGAGCAATACTGTTCATTTTATCCACAAGGAACGTATACCATTATGCATAGCTGGGATTATGATGTAAATGGTTATGATCATGATCAAAAATATAAAGATGAACAAGATAGATTTTTGAATACACTTATAAAAAATTCAGATGATGTAATTATAATAGTAAAATGTGATAGCAAAGCAACAAAAGAGATCCGCTTTTTAGGACCTGAGTATAAGAAGGAAAGTTTTAGCACAATTAGAGAGTTATTTTCAAAGAGTATAACACAAAAAGCTCTACTTAATCAAAGAGTATCATTAAATCAAGAACAAAATAGTTCAATGGTATTTTTATGTGTTGATAAGGATATTTCGCGAACTGTTAGTGAAGGATGGAGAGATGGATGGAATATTACAAAAACTGAGTATAAAACAAAAAATCCAGATACTATATACTGGTGTCCTACTAACAAATGTAAAGAAGGATACTCATTGTTTGGTGTATCAGGATGGGATGGAGAAGATATACTTCCTGGTACCTCAATAGATACAGTTCTAGATAGAAAAGTTGATAATTATTTTGTTATTAGAAACTGTGAAACTACAGGTTATAACGAAGGAAATTATCTTCTAACATATAAAAAAATAAAATAATAAATAATATATAAATTTCAAAATTTACATACAATAAATCCTCTCTTATATCAGAGAGGATTTATTGTATCTAAAAGATATGTTTAGTATACTATCCACCACTATTTAATTAAAATATATCAACTTAATGAGTAAATTTCTTTTTTAATAGAAGAGCAGAATTTAATACCACTAAAAATGATCCTCCATTATGAACCAAAGCTCCTCCCACAGGTCCTAAAGCTCCCATCACCGCACAACTAATTGCTAAAGTATTTATCCCAAAAGAAAAAAGCATATTTAGTTTTATAGTTGTTAACATCTTTTTAGCTAAGATAAATAAAAAGTCTAAATGTTTAAAATGATCTCCTACTACTACAATATCAGAGATATCTAGAAGGATTTCATTTCCTACAGAAGAAACAGCTACAGAAACATCAGCTTGTTTTAGAGCTAGTGCATCATTAATTCCATCTCCTACCATACATACTGGAGTTTTTGTACTTGATAGAGTTTTAATAATTTCAAGTTTTTGTTCTGGAAGAGTTTCAGCGTAAACTTCAGAAATATTAAGCTGATTTGCTACATGGTTAGCTACCCTATGATTATCACCTGTAAGAAGTACTGTTTTTATATTATTTTTAGTTAAGAATTTTATAATGGCAGGACTTTCATCTCTTATTGTATCAGATATAGTTAAAAAACCTATGTGTTTATTATCTAAAGCAATATGAATTAGAGTAGAACCATTATCTTCTAATTTGGTTTCTTTTTCATGTAAAACATCACTTAACTTAATATTAAATTCTTCAAGCAGTGTTTTATTTCCTACAATAATATGACAAGAATTTATACTTCCTTCTACACCTTTTCCAAAATAGGATTTAAAATTATCCACTTGTTCTAATTTAGTATCTGGATATTTTTCCAAGAAGCTTGTAACAATGGATCTAGCAAGAGGATGATGAGACTGAGTTTCAAGTGTTGCTACATACTTATATATAAGATCACTATCCTTATCATCTTCTGTAATTACACCAGTAACCTTGCAATTACCGTACGTGAGAGTTCCAGTTTTATCAAAAGTTACTGTAGTAACATGAGCTAGTTTTTCTAGAGCATCTCCTTGTTGTACTAAAAAACCTTTACGAGTTAGATTTCCAATAGCAGCAATTATTGCTGTAGGAGTAGCAAGAACAAAAGCACATGGACAAAATACCACAAGTACTGTTACAGCTCTAACAGTATCAGCTGTTACCATCCAGGTAATAATAGATATACTTACTGCAGCAAGAACTATCCAAGTTGCACAAAGGTCAGCAAATCCTACGATGCGAGCTTTATTAGGACTAGTAGATTTAAGAAGTTTAACCATTCTTTGAATAGTACTATCCTCACAGGTTTTTGTAGCTACAAGATCAAAGCTTGCATATTTATTAAAACAACCAGCCCTTACACTATCACCTTCTAATTTATCAACAAGTAAAGATTCTCCAGTAAGAAGGGATTCATCAATTGAAGTTTTTCCTCGAAGAATTATTCCATCTACTGGAATAATTTCTCCAGGAAGAACACGGATAATATCATTGATTTGAATCTGTTCACAAGAAATCGTGGTAGTTTGATTATCTCTTATTAAATGAGCAGTTCTAGGAGCAAGAGTTACTAGCTTTTCAATTCCTTCACGTGCTTTAGCTACGGTAAGTCCTTTAAGAAAAGAACCAAGTTGCATAATAAAAGCAACTTCTGCTGCAGCAAAATATTCTTTAATATACACAGAAGCTATTAAAGCAACCGCTACAAGAACATCTGCTTTAATATCAAAATATTTTACAAGTCCTCTAGTAGCTGAGTAAATTATAGGACATCCACAAAATATTATTACTATCCAAGCAGGATCAATAGAGTAAACTTTGATACCCAAAAAACTTAGTATCAAACATATTAGAGTGATAGATAAAACTAAAATATCTGTTTTTATAGAAGAATTAAAAAAGCTCTTGATTTTTTGACCGATTCTGTACATAAGTATCCAAAAATATTGTTATATTGTTATAATATATAAAACAGTATTCATATTTTAGCATTTAAAATTAAAGTGTAAACTAAAAGTGAATTTTAGCTAAAGGATATTAAGTTTGATAGAACATAAAACAGTATTACTCCATGAAACGATTGAAAGTTTAAATCTTGATAGACTCCAATCACTAGGATCTTCAGTAGTAGTAGATTGTACTGCAGGATATGGGGGACATCTTGAACTTTTGTTATCTATGGTTAAAGATAACAAAAATATCAAGGTTATAGGAATAGATCAGGATTCTCAAGCTATAGAATTTTTAACTGAAAGATTTCAGAAAGAACTAATAGATAATAAACTACAGCTAGTAAATGATAGATTTTCAAACTTAACCTATATACTAGAAGATTTGGGAATAAAAAAAATAGATGCTCTGTATGCAGATCTTGGTGTTTCTACCCATCAGATTCTATCATCAGATAGAGGCTTTTCTTTTCAAAACGATGGACCTCTTGATATGAGAATGGGAGAAGGGCCTCTTAGAGCATATGATATAGTAAATGGTTGGTCTCATGATCAGTTAGTTAAAATATTGAAAGAATATGGACAAGAACCTAAAGCAAGATTTATTGTAGATGCTATAGTAAGAGCAAGAGAAAACTCTCCAATTAAAACAACAAAACAGCTAGAAGGTATTGTAAATAGTGCTATTCACTATAATTCTTCAAGTAAGAAAAATCCAGCAACTAGAACCTTTATGGCTATTCGTATTGCAGTTAATGATGAATTTAACGAGGTAGAAGAACTGATAAATTCCGGATTTAAGTTATTAAATCCGAAATCACGTATGTCAATTATTTCTTTTCATTCTATTGAAGATACTATTATTAAAAAAAGGTTTGTAGATCTAACTGGTAAAACAAAATATGATGGGCTTCCTCGAGATGTAGTACTAGATCAAAAAGAAATGGATCTTCTTATAGGAAAGAAAGCTCAAATCGTTAAACCTTTCCCTATTGTACCTAGTAGTGAGGAGTTATCCTTTAATCCTAGATCAAGAAGTGCTAAACTAAGAGTGATAGAAAAAATAGTAGAATAGTTTAGTTTAACCTCGGGATCATATCAGTATGAAGATAAAAATAGGATTTAGTTTACATCTAGCTCTTTTTGTATTGATTCTATTTTCAGTAGCTTTTTGTAGAATATATCTAAGGGTTCAAACTACTATTATAGGTTATGAGCTAGCTAAACTTAAAGATGAAGAAGCTTCTCTTCTTGAAGAACGTGGTAGACTTAATATGCAGTATGCGGATTTAGTATCACAAAAGAACTTGGAGAATCTTTCTACTAAAGAGTTAAGCTCTAAAACTCAATCTAAAACAAAGAACAAATCCTTTGGTAGAACTACCAGATAAAAGAATTAGAGAAGTTCTTTTATCCAGTTAACAAACGAGGCAATATATTTAGATTTAACATGAGATTGAGAAGATCTAATTTTATTTAACTGAAGATTAATCAGTCCTAATCCTGTAGCAAGAGAAGAATTAAGAGTATGAGTTACATTTAAACATAAGGAAGGATTAACTTGTTTTACTGGAATTTTAAGCATCTCATACATATATCTATCTAGTCCTTCTATATTTGAACATCCTCCTGTAAGAATAATTCCACCTTTAAGAGCTCCTTTATATTTAAGAAGATTTTTAGCTATAAAGTAACTGAGTTCTTTAATACGAGGTTTAAGTATTTTTTGAATACTAGCTCCAGATATATCGAAAGTAGTTCCTCTAGATTTTGCTTTTATAAGCATAGTTTCACCGTTAGGGGTGAGATTAAAATATTTTTTAATTCTTTCTGCTTCATTGTAATCTAGATTTAGTCCGATAGCTAGATCTGTACTCATCAAAATTCCAGCAATATTTACAGTAAATATATCTACAGGATGACCTTTTTGAAATACCAAACAATCACTTGATCCTCCTCCTATATCTACTACAGTAGCACCGTTATCTTTGGCTTGTTCATCTAGTATTACACTAGAAGAAGCTACAGCTTCTGCATAGATACTATCAACCCTTATACCATTTTGATTACACAGTCTTATAATATCTTTAAGATAGGATTTATCTGCATAAACTAAAAAATAAGATACTTTCACTCCATAACCTGAGAGTCCTATTGGATTATCTACTGATGGTCTAGAATCTATCTTATATCCTGTAGGAATACAGTGAAGAAGTTCTAGATGTTCCATTTCATTTTCTTTTTCTGTTTGAATATGCCAAGAATTTAAAAGTTCTTGACTGATAATTCCATCAGGAGTTTTTTCAACTTGTATATTTTTTCCTGTAAGATGACTTCCAGCAACCCCAACACATACACTATCTATATCTATGTTAAGTTCTTGTTCTGCTTTTTCAATTAACTGTTCTAGAGCAGAAGAAGCATCTTTAAAATTAAAAAGCATCCCTTGTTTCATTCCAGAGGAAGGAACCTCATAGTGTCTAAGTCTAGGTGTACCATCAGGATAATCAAGCACCATAAGACACATTTTAGTAGTTCCAATATCTATAGCAAAAATAGGTTTTTTTTGTTTCATATTATAAACTCTTTTCTGTAATAAAAGCTTTGTTAGTGTAATCAAGTTCTACTAGAGTTGTTGTAGAAGATGAAGATTTATTTTTAAGTATTTTTTCTAATTTAGTTAATTTTTCATTAAAGAGAGTAGTTCCTACAATTACATCAACTTGAGAGCTTTTTATATTAAATGCAAGACCTCTATGTTTTATATATTTTATATAATCTATATCAATATTATGTGATTTAAGATCTTTTAATAGTTTAACTATGTTAGATATAAGAAAGTACTCATCTTCAGTTAAAAATACATAACCATCTTCTTCTATATCAGATGAATTAATCTGTATATCTTTTACTTCCGGTAGATCGTATGAATCAGATGAAGGATAAATAGAAGCATCCTCACTGATATAATAACCGGAATGTTTACCAATATTAATTGAAGCAACAGGAACTAACCTTTGAGTAGCTACTGTCAAAGAATCAGAAGATGTTTTTAGTATATGAATTTGTTTCAAAGCTAGTTTTATCTTTATAGATCGGGATACTTCAGTTAATTCTTCTTTAGATAAAGAACGGTTAAGTTTTTTTGAACATATTCTTGTTCTGAATCAGACAAGGGTTTATTATCTTTAGAAATAAAACTAATAATTTTTTCTTCATTTGAAGATTCTCCTTCATGACTACTACTAGTCATATCAGGATTAAAATAAGCTCTGAGTTTATTATCAAGGGTTTTTACTCCAAGGAATAGACTTCCTATAACCATCAGTGATACTAAAATAAAGACAGGAATTTTTGATCTTTTTAAATATTTTTTTATTCCTAATTTAGTGTGTTGAGAAGAATATATAGATCCATGAGATTGTTTTGATTTGTTTTTAAATCTAAAAAATAACACTCTTATAAATCCTTTTATTAAGAATATTTAAATAAATAAACAAACAATTATCAATATAGACAGATAGATAAAACGAGTACTTCTTTAAGCTAAATAAGTTTAAGGTAATGACCTAGAAGGGACGCTTGTACCGTAATATCCCCAGCACCTAAACTAACAAAGATAGTATCAGTTTTAATATCTTCAATAGATATTTTATCAAGAATTGTTTCATTTTGCATTAGAGGAATAGTATTTACTTCAGAATATTTACTGATTTTTTGTCCGATATTTGAAGTAGAATAAAGATCAGGATCTGAACAACTTTCTCCTGCAGAATATACTGGAAATACATATACAGTATCAGCCTGACTAAAAGAACTAAGAGTTTCTTCAGCCATAGTTTCTAATCTGGAATAACGATGAGGTTCATAAAGCACTTTTAACGAATAATTAGGGAAAGCTTCCCTGATACCTAGGATAGCAGCTCTAATTTTACCAGGGTTATGAGCATAATCGTCATAAACTTTAATTTTATGATTATTATATTCAGTCTCAATAACCAGGTTCATTCTTCTTTTAACTCCAGGATATTCTTTTAGAGCTTCTAGAGAGGTAACAGGATCTATTCCAAGAGTTAAGCATACTCCAACAACAGCACATATATTTAAGATGTTATGTTTTCCAAACATCTTGATTGAAGAGGTGTAAGAAGTTCCTTTGATATTTAGAGAAAAATTCATACTTCCTTGGTTTTGTTCTATTTTTTCTATGTATATAGAACTTTTCTTTGAATATCCATAGGTTATAACCGAGGCTAAAGTAGATCCTTCTTTTTTTAATAAATAATACGGAAGTTCTACTTGATCAAAGACTACTAGAGAACCTCCTGGTTTTGTATGATCCAGGTAGGAATAAAAAGCCTCTTTTTCTTTATCTAGGGTTTTATAATAGTCTAGATGATCTTCTTCTATATTAGTTAAAACGGAAATCCAAGGAGTATATTTTAGAATTGATCCGTCAGATTCATCAACTTCCGCAACTATTAAATCGGAACCTCCCTTACGAGATAGATGGGAGGATCCTAGAAGTTTTCCTCCAATAATATAGGAAGGATCTTGTTTTAATTTTATTAATGTAAATGCAAGCATTGCAGAGGTAGTAGTTTTTCCATGGGTTCCAGCAACTGACAAAAGAGTTTGTCTATTACATAAATAAGAGATAAGATCATAACGATGACAGATGGTTATGTTAGGATTAGATTTTACTTGAACCAAAAGAGGATTATCTTCTCTGATGGCAGAAGAGATAATAACTAACAAAGGTTCTTTGATAGCTCCTAGGTAGGTCTGAGCTTCACTAATGTCATAGCATACGGGAATCCCTAATGAACCAAGGTACTCTGTAGTAGAAGAAGATCTTAGATCATATCCACTAACTTTTTTCCCACATCTATACACGTATTCAGCAAGAGGTCCCATTCCAGATCCTCCTATTCCTATAAAATATAGATTTGAAAAATCGTACAAAGAAGCTTCATTACTGTCTTTAACTGAATACATTCAAAAAATCCTTTATAGATGATATAATAATAAAGAGTAAACTGTGTTTGGTATCTAGGAGGGGTGTATCTAGATTTTACCAATACACATCTCTATCCAACTATACTTTAAATTAAGATAACTACTCAATATAAACTTTATGGATTTAAACACTACTATATCTACAAATCTAAGTGAAGAGCTTAAAACCTCTATTAAAGAAAGGGTGTCTATAAGAACGATGCTTCTTGTGGTGGTAGCATTTCTTACAGGTCTAGGACTGTTGGCTATTTATGCTTCATCTAGTATTCCAATCTACCATGAAACAGGGGATAGTCTTCATTATTTTAGAAAACAGGCTGTGGTAGCGGTGGTAGGATTTTTAACTATTTTTGTGATGGGACATATACCGTTTAGATGGATTGAAAGATCGACTCTTTATCTTGTGTTAGCTAGTATTATTCTTTTATGTTTAGTACATGTTCCTTTTCTAGAAGGAAGAGCAGGGGGAGCATCAAGATGGATTCTTATTAAAGGAATTTCTTTTCAACCTGCAGAACTTGCAAAACTTGCTCTTGTGATGTTTTTAGCTAAAAACCTAAGTAGACCAAGGTGTGATATAGCAAATTTTAAAACCGGGATTTTACCAAATCTTATTGTTTTTTTTATTTTTGCAGCTCTTCTTATGATTCAGCCAGATTTAGGAACTACTGTACTTTTATTTGTAATAAGTTTTTTAATGTTATTTGTAGCAGGGGTACCTTCTAGGTTTATATGGATGATTTCTATTGGAGCAATAATAAGTCTTGGAGCAGCAATACTTGCAGCTCCATATAGAATAGCTAGAGTTCTTACTTTTTTAAATCCTTGGAAAGAAGTAAGAACTGGAGGATTTCAGATTATTCAAAGTTACCTTGGTTTTCAAAACGGGGGACTATGGGGACTTGGTCTTGGAGAAAGTAGACAGAAACTATTTTTCCTTCCAGATGCTCATACGGATTTTATCCTATCAGTGGTTGGGGAAGAATTAGGACTTTTTGGAGTGATTCTCATATGTTTTTTATTTGCATTTTTAGTACTTATTTGTGTTAGAATTGTAAAGTTACAAACAGATGAATATAGAAGATATCTTGCTTTTGGTATAGGTAGTCTTATTTGTTTTCAAGCTGTTTTAAATATAGGAGTTACTATGGGGGTTTTGCCTACTAAAGGTATATCACTTCCTTTTTTAAGTAATGGAGCAAGCTCTCTTATTGTATTTTTAATAGGTATAGGAATTCTTGCTAGATTATCCCAAATAGAGGTAAAAAAAGTTAAATGAAGATAAAAATGAAAAACAACTATTATTTTTTTATTATTTTACTGATCTTTCTTTTAAGTCTAGTTTGCCCAGTACCAAGTTATGCATTTTCTTTGTTAGAAGAAGACAGTATGACAGGTTTTAATACTGAGGGAATTCTTCTAGCAAAAGCTAAAAAGAAGAAAAAGAAAAAAAAGAAAAAATCCAAATCAAAAAAATCTAAAAAATCTAAATCCTCAGAAGAAAGACAAGATTCTTTAGATGAGGCATCATCATCTGGTGCTAAATCTAAACAATCTAGTTCATTTATAGGAATTGGAGTTTCTTATATGGGTAAGGGGATAGCAGCAGGTAATATATATGCAGATGTAAAGGTTGGTATTTCAAGTTTTTATCCATACGTAGATTTTATGTATACTTTTGTTGGTGGAGCTTTTTCTATTATGCATTTTGGAGGAGGACTCCTCTATTCTATTCCTATGGGAAGTTTGCATATTTTAGGGGGAGTTGGAGCACAATACGGTATGTGGAAAAGATCCGATCAAGAATACGATACATATAACATAGAAAGAATATTTGATCCTGAATCCGGTATTACTCAAGATGAAGAAATTCCTCCATCTGCTGCTTTTATATATGTGGTTCCAAGAGTTCAACTAGTTTATAGAGTTACGAATTTCTTTGCTATTACAGCAGATGTTGGAGGACTTATAGCAGTTTCCGAAGGAGTTCTACTAAGTGAAGAAGGTAAAAAATTTACCGCCACTACATTCTTAATAGGGGCTGGAGGAATGATTACATTTTAAAGCTAGAGTTTAGATACTTCTTCTTTAAAGAATTTTCCTCTACGCTCGAAATTTTCAAACTCATCAAAACTTGCACATCCTGGAGAAAAAAGTAAGTATGAGCTGGTTGAATTATCTAGGATGCGTTTTAAATTATCTACGATCAAAGCATCTTTTAACGTAGAAAACTCAAGATATTTTCCGGAATAACCACTAGATATCAGATTATCTTTTAGATAAGATCTATCTTGTCCAAAGAATATAATTAAATCGATACTATCTTGAAACTTAAGAAGAGGAGAGAAATCTTCTTTTTTACACTCTCCTCCTAACATTAGAATAGATCTAGGATAATTATTAATAGCTGTTAGAACTGTATCACAGTTTGTTGATTTACTATCGTTTATAATCTTTATATTTTTATATGTTCTTATGTATTCAAGTCTATGTTCTAGAGTTTTAAAATTAGTTAGATTTTTAATAAGATCACAAGGATCCTTTCCGGTAATAAAAGAACAAATAGCAGTAGAAGTCTTAGCATTGACGGTATCTATTGGAGAGAAAGATAGCTCTTTTGGAACCAGGATAGAAGAACCAAGTTCTTCTATTATTTTATACTCAATATGGGATGGTAATTTAATATTATTTTCATTAGCAAAATCCAGGACATGTTGAGAAAGAAGTAACAGTGCTTTTGGTTTTAGATTTTCAATCATTTTCCATTTTGCCATAAAATAGTTAAACATAGTTTTATGACGTTTTAGATGATCTTCAGAAAAAGAAGTAAACACAGCTGCATCTGCATTGAATGAAGAGCTTTCAGATTGATAGGATGAAATTTCTAGAACAAGGTATTTAGTGTTTTGTTTAACTCTTTCTTCCCAAAAGAGCTCAGTAGGAGGGATCTCAAAATTACCTCCTAGAAGTGTTGAGGAATCCAGTTTGTTAAGTATATGGTAGATCATAGCTGAAACAGTAGATTTTCCATTAGTACCAGTAACTGTGATAAGTTTACCTGGATAATTTTGAAGTGCTAGATCTACTTCAGATAAAATAGGTATTTGTTGTTGACGAGCTTGCAAAATCAGAGGGATATCAAGGGGTACTCCAGGACTAGGAACTATCCAGTCTATTTCATCTAGAGGATATGAGGAGGTGTTTTCATAGAAAGGTATTAAGTTAGAACTAAGAACCTCTTTGTACTGAGGTTTTATAGTTTTAGATTCCACTAAAACTACATCAAAGTTTCTTTTTTTAAGGTAGATGCTTGCTCCAACTCCAGATCTTGCTCCACCTATTACTAGATACCTCATAGCGATAATCCTTGAACAATAGAATACAGAACATTAATAAAACTGATAATAATTTTATAAGTTAATCAGTAGAAAAAAGGAAGGGTTTTCAGGGGGTATTTGATATTAGTGGATACATAAAAGACTAACCCCTGGATTAGAGGTTAGTCTTTTACAACAAGTAACAGTATAAATATTATTAGTTTGGAATAACATCCTCAGCTTCGAGGTCAGTACATTTTTTATCAAGATCAGGCATAGGTTTTCCTACTATCACAGCTGTAGGATTTTTAGAACTGAATCTTAGAGCTGTAACGTAGTAACAAAGGGCATTAGTAGCAGAAGGAATAAAATCTTTTACTAAATAAAAGGATTTTTTGTTAGGCTGACTATAGTATTTAGCTTGAGTAACGTAATCACTAGGAATAAGAGGTTGATGATAAAAAGTCTTATCTTTTAGAAAACTCATTACATCTTTTGTCATTTCTATACATTTACTTCTAGTACCAACACAAACTATATAATCTCTAACCTCTTGATCATCAGTTACATTATAACCAAAAGAACATTTGTTATCTACGCCGCCTGTACAATGTGCACTAAAGGACCCGGTAAACGTTGCAGGTCTAATACCATCGCTAGCTTGTAGGGCACTGTCAGTTCTATCAGTAGTTTTACATGATACAAGATACATTGACATGATACAAAATACTAAAACGATTAATTTTTTCATAACAAACTCCATTTTTAATAAAGATATTACAAATACAACAATGAACAAAAAAATGATTTATGGTTCTAAACTTGATAATACCCAAATCTATCTAAAGTCACTTCTATATTGTAACACGAACTAGTCAAAAAGGTAATTATGATGGGGAATAAATTTTGGGTAAATTTTTTACGAAACTGGAAAGAGGTACTAATATAAAAGTAACTAAGTGATAATAAAACTAAA
>CACXFL010000205.1 GCA_902766925.1 uncultured bacterium
ATTTTCTCATCTTGATGATTATAATAAAAAATATGTTCTATGGTATCTAGATTATCTAAGACAGTATAATTATTTTGAGCGTAAAACAGGTCTAGATTATAAAGATCTTCCACTATCTAAAAAGATTGTTGTAGATGTTATGAGAAGGCTTCTAATAGATAAATCTAAACTTAAAAGTTATAATCTATATTTATTATCAAATGAATGGCAACTTAATATATGGTATGAAGGATATACAGATTACTATGAACAATTTAGTGAGCCAGATTCTGATTCAGAGTGTGAGGATATGTTCTCTGAGTAGATAAAGTAATACTATATTTCACGTTTTATCTTCTATATTCAAAATACTTCTTCCGTATATTATGTTTTTTGATAGTTTTTTGAATCTTCGTAAAAACCTCACTGGTGATTTTCAGCAGCGAAATTCATTCTCAATCTAAGTTATTTTATCTCATCCATAGGAATAACAGCATCTGTAGTATCATTGATTTTATTCAACCAGTTTACTACATCAGGATTAAATGTAACTTCACAACTTTCAGTGTAACTATCATCTTCAAGACTATAAGAAGTAACACCTACAATCAAGTTCTGATTATCACTAAGAAGTGTAGGACCTCCAGAATCACCACAATACACAGCTGAATTAACCCCTACAGGATCTACCCTATTTTTAGGATCATAACTTGCATTTTTAAGGTGAGTTTTAAAACTTAAATTTTCCTCAACACACCTATCATTTTTTTGAACAACTGCAGATCCATATCTTCTTATTATAGAAAGTCCCTGCAAATCAGAATCATCAAAATCATCAAGATAAAACTTTCCAAAATCAGGATCATCATTATCTGTAATTTTTTTATAATCAGTTCTAGGAGCATAACCTACAATTACTACACTAGTTCCCTCTTTAACATTCTGATTAGATATTTTAAGTGGAGTAATCTCACTAAACGTATTATCTTCAAATACAACAATCCCTACATCATTATGAGAGGCCAACCCCAAATATTCATATGCCTTGGTATCCAATTCTTTTGTATAATCAACCATACTGTTATACTTTTCAAACGAATCATTACTATAAAACCGTTCTGTTTTAACTGTTTTTCCAGATGGAAGAGAAGTTTTAATTTCAATTTTTACATCCTTCAAAGATTTATACTTAGCCAAATCTCCTAGAGCATCATAAAAACAATGACTAGCTGTTAAAAGGGTATTATGAGAAATTACAGATGCAGAACAACCTGAATGACTACTACTACTTCCACTCTCTTCCGAAAAAATTGTTTCTGTAATTATACGAAGTACTGCAGGATATTTATTATCCGTATCATCAATCCCGTTAATAATATTAAGTCCTGAATCAGCTCTATTAGTTTTACATGAGAATAAAAAAAACACACAACAAATCAAACTAACTATCAAAAACTTATTCCTATTCACCGTCCCCCCTATATACTATGTTTCCTATATTTTAACCTAGAAGTACTTTTAGTTCAAAAAAAATACCACCTCATATGGTGGTATTTTCTATCAATAAATTATTATATTTAGATTAGTAACTTAAACTTGCTCCTTCTCTTTCCAGAGGAGTAGTTTCTACTAGCGTATATCCAGATTTAATAATATCTTGAACTTGATATGATACAAGTGATTTTGGAACCCAAAAAGCGGTAGCCAGTTCACTGATAAAGTTTTTGTTTAAATCTACTTTTGACATTTCTTCTACTAGAAGTTCTTTTGGAGCAAGCATAGCTGTTACAAACATAAGAATTTCTAGTTTAATAGTATTTTTATCATAAGCTCCTAACTCTGAATATCTTTGTCTTTCTCCAAGAAGAATAATTTTAGCAATATCTTTTACAACAGACATTCTGGTTTGAGGTCTAAACTCTCCTCTTTGATATTGAACTACATAAGATTTATTCTTATTCTTCAAAACTCTACTAATCTTATCTACCATATCTACTGGTTGTAAATTAATGAAAGAAAATACTCTTACAAGCTCAGGAAGAAATAATGGAGGAGTTCTAAAACTCAACTGTTCATGAATTCCTTTAACAAAGGTTTCAATCTGAATTCTTCTTTGATTAAACTCAGAAGCTTCTATTACCGAAGATGATGTTATGATATCACTTATTTCTTTAGATTCTTGATATTCAAAGAAAGCTTCTTCAGCTCCTATAACACCGTTAACAATATCAAACAGAAGTGTTTCTTCTACGTTTAAAAACTTAGCAAGCTTTGCTAGAACAAAAACAGACTTAACGTTTTTATCCCCTCTTTTCCAATGAGAACAATCTGAAGGATTAAAATCCAATACCTGACCAAGTTCTTGATCCTTAGATTTAGAACCTCTCTGTTCTGTTAATACTCTCTGACAAAATTTAAATAACTGAACAGAATTAGGAAACCTCACTGTTCCCAAGTGTTTCATAATGCCTCCTCCAGACTTACACTTACTTAGAACTTACAACCAATCCCGGTTAACTGTTAAATATATCAAAAAATCAAGTTATAGATACAGTGAAAGTTAAGTACTCTTATCTATGATTTTACAACATTTTCCAAACTGATAACAATAATATTTACTAAAATATTTATATAAATTTGTTTTGCTACCCAACCCTCATGTTTTTTGAACCACAGATTTGGTTCTTCTACCAAAACATAACTTTGATCCAAGGGTTGCTCCTATTAGATGCTTGAACAGATATCTATAGACAAAAAAGCCCACATATATCCAAAACATAAACTCAATCCATCTCATCTGTAAGATATATGCGATAATAGGGCTTGTAATGATATCAGATGGATAAATCCCCCAAATAATCATGGACAAAATACCTATTACGAGGAGTGAAAAATTAAATACTATACATATATCAATACTGTGAGCTATGATCTGTTTTATTCTAATTAAAAGTCTTACTCCAAAACTTTTTTTCTCGGATAGAATCTGAGATTCATTCTTAAATATATTCTTATTATTTAAATTAGATTCTGTTGTTTTTTTTCTTCTAGAAAAAAACCAAGAGTGTCTAGTTTTATTCTGATTTTTTTTATTCTCTTCAACTAACTTACCAAAAGCAGATACAGGAGGTACTGCTTGTGAAATTGTATTGGATTTTGTGGATACTCCCTTTTGAGAATCTTTGGAAGTATCTGTATTTAAAAAATCTAAATTTGAATTTGTTGATGCTCCTACAATTTTAGAAACAGGTTTAAAATTCGAACTATAACCGGCTAATTCTTTTGAATTAAGAGTAACTTTATTTTGAATATTTCCCTGAGAAGACATCCCTGAAAAATCCATTACTAGTACCTTAGGAGTTCTATTATCAACTTCCAGTCCTATCCCTGAAGACAGTGATACAAGTCTTAATGAATCAAGACTATCAAGAGCTTCTCTTGTTGCTAATTTAACAGGAACTCTAGAGCCAACATCCATATTTTCTCCAAGCTGATACAAAAAAATATTCTGTATTATAAAACAGTGATAAACCTTATACTAATATTATGAAGTAAACTTGTTTGATTTTCAAATAATATTAAAAATTACCAATAAAAATATCTTTTACTCTAGATAAGACGAGAAATAAATGAAGCAATTTGTTGTTTTGAATTAAAAGTATCTATCTTAGAGGTTAGCTCATTATCATTCTTTTTATACAGATATGCTTTATGAGAAGTAGAACTAACTTCTTCTATATAATTTAATATAAGATAGTCTAGATTATACTTTGAAATATAATCTTCAACTACAGATGATCTAGATTCATCCTTACTATCAGATAATGATTCTAATTTAAAACCAATCTTTATCCTAGATTTTATCTTTGAAATAAGTTTTGGTGTTTTTACCAAACTGATACTTTTAAAATCCTCACTTGAATGAATTTTTCCTTGAACCCTATGATCTGGAATAAAATCTAAAACTGAAGCCAAGCAAACCGCCAGTTTCCATTCTTTTTTACTTAAAGAATCAAATTCTAAGGAAAAGTTTTCAAATTCTTCTTCCTGAATCAATTTAGAATAAAACCTAGGTTTTATTACAGAATTTCCACATAAAACAATGGTATCAACCCCATATCTAAATAATTCTTCACTGATACAACTTCCAAGAGCTCCGGAAGAATAATTAGATATATACCTTACTTCATCAACATAAGCCTTGGTAGATCCCATAGTGATTAAAGACTCTGCCACTGAACCATTCTGTTGTCTGAGTTTTTTATTATAATAATAAGATACCAATGAAGCCAGAATTGAAGGATCTTGGAATTTCTTTTTACCTTCAGATTCTCTAGAAGATAGAATCTGAGCCCTAGATGATAAAATCTCAATATTTTTATTAACAAAACAAGAATCGTACAAACTGTCATGCATCGCAGGAAGAAACATCACTGGTCTTTGATATCCAAAATAAGACTGAACCAAAGCAGAAGCTACATCATCACAAATACCTGATACCACTTTAGAAATAAAATTTGCAGTAGCAGGAGCTATCACACATAAATCATGACGAACAAGGTGAGAAGAGTACCCCGAAAACTCTGAACATACATCATGAGACGACGCCCAACATAAAGCTATCGGAGTTACAAACATCCCAGCACTCTGAGTCATGTAAACGTATACATCAGCACCAAGTCTTCTTAAAGCTCTGACAAATTTAACTGATTCAGTAGCACCAATAGACCCTGTTACTACAACATCTATCGATTTTCCTTCTAAAGAAGAAGAACAAAGTTCAACTCCTAAATCAGAACTTAACCCAGCTTTCATGATTAGCTCCTCAAAAGCTGTGTATCACACCTATTTCTTTTTAGCTTTTTGAGCTAACTCATTAGCATTAGGTTTATCCAAAGGTAAGTTAGGTTGTGTTGTTCCATAATTTCTAGCATGAGCTTTTCTAACTTTAGCTTTATTAACTTGAGCTAATTTTCTTCTTACTTTTAATAATCTGGTAGGGGATGCCATAAAAATCTCCAATTCTAAAATCAATTAAAACAATAATTTTTATACGAATATCGTATTTATTTTAAGTTATAAATCAAAATAGTTAAGTTAGAACAGTTTTTTGCTCTTTTCAAGACTTTCTTTCGATTATAGGTATAATATATAGGCTCTAGGAAAATCCCAATGACTATTTTTTATCTTTGATTAATTTAACAGGTCATTAGTGTATTATATATATTCTTAGGTCTTAGAAGTACTTACTTCTAATCCTCAAATGAGATAAAATTGATTTTCTTGCACTATATATAGTTATATGCTATTTTTTTAGTTACATAAGATTGATTTATAATCTTTTAGGAACAAAGGAGTCTATATGAATAGAAAGATTAAATCTTTTATATTAGTTTTGAGTATATTTTTTTTCAGTATAGTAGGAAGTTCTTCTCTATTTGCAGAACTTGATCCTGAACTTGCTCAAACCCAAAATCCTAGAATAGATCAAACTGATTTCTTCTTATCTGGCTTCCTTGCTGTAGGTCCTAATAAATTAACAGGACATTCTGAATTAGGTGTTGCTTCCACTTTTGGAGTGGAAGCTGGAATGTTTAGATATATTGGTCTGTATAACGTACTACACGTTGGTATGGAATATTCACTAATGTTAACCAATTATTCTACATCTAAATATGAAGATGATCTGTTTGTTCCTGTTAGACTTATGCCTAAAATAGGATATGGTCTTGTATTTTCTAAGAATGTTATCACATTCCTAGATGTTGGTATAGGTCCAGTTATTACAAAATTAAAACGTAAGCTTGATGATTCATCTAATTCAGCAACTTCTGATACTACCCTAGGTCTTGCTTATACTTTAGGTTTTAATGTAAATATTCAACTCCATAAAGCTATCTCTTTAAATGCTGGGATGAGGGGAGATCTTATAGATGTTAAACCTTCTGAATTCCAAATAGATGAAATGGATCAAATAAATGGAGATTCAATCACAACTATCAGCTATGGTATGCATGCAGGTCTAAAGTTTAATTTATAGACCTGACCATTATAAAGTTGTACTTTTTCTGAGCTTGAATATTACTTCTTTATTTTGTAGAATTCCTTAATTTATATTGATTATATAAGGAATTAGTGTAAGTTTATCTATTGTCTTTTGTTAGAGGGTTAAAATGCTTACATATAAAACAAACAGAACAAGAAGAAGCATTGGCTGTTATTTCAATATTATATTAGTTATGGTTTCATTATTAGTGTCGGAACTTTCATACGCTGCTATTGGCTTTGTTGATGGTAGAACTATGGCTACCGTTGATAGAACTGGTAAAATAGAAGAAAAAGGAGCTCCGCTGGATTATATTCCCAAAATAAATGTTCCAGCTAATTATAATGAGATCTATGTATCAGATGTATACTTAGATCATTTCGATGGTAAATCTATTGCTACTTTAGTATTTAAAGCTCAAAAGACACAAAACGAAATTATTAGAGGAGTTGGAGCTTATATCAAAGCTTCTCCTAGAATGGCTCTTCCTGATTATATAGCAAGAGAGGCTTCCTTTGAAGGTTATGTATATTCTATAGAAAAAACTATTCCTAACATTTATCTTATTAGATTTCCTATTAGAAGAGTGCAAGATTCTTTTGAATATGATCTTCGTATAGATGCTCTCGCTTATTTTGTAGATATCGAAGAAACTTCTAATGGAAGAACTTTTATAAAAAGACTATGGGTTAATAATAATGGAAAAAACTTTACCCATGAAGATATTTTTAATGGATCTTTAGAACACTGGAATAGAAATATTACTAGTTATGGGGCTACAAGAGAAACCTATACTATAAGACCTAACAGTACTATATTTGATGCTGCAAGGAAATACTATAACTGTGGTGGGTTATTTAGTGAATAGCCTTACAATAAAGCTAGATTAAAAATTAGGAAACGATCTATGATGGGAACAGTTATAAAATCTTTGCAAGAACTCTGTGATCAACAAAAAGTTATGGTACGTTTGAGTGAAGATAGTATTGATTATTGTAAGGGATGTTCTGGATGTTCTTCTCTTTTTAAGTGTAAAAAAAATTCAACTCGAATAATTATAGCAAAAAATCCTATTCAAGCTTGTGACGGAGACAAGGTTACTCTTAGTTTAGAAGACGGAGCTACCCTAAAAGCTATGCTCTATCTTATTTTTATTCCCCTGTTTATTTTTCTAGTTACAGCTTCTATTGGCACATATTTTAATCTATCTTCTTTTGTCATTTTTCTAATATGTATCAGTACTTGTGCTTTATTTTATTGTATATTAAAACGAGTTTTTAGATATAAGACTTACTATGTTATAACTACTAAAAGTCCTAATATATAAGTATTTTGTTTCATTTTATTTAAAGGAATCTTTATGAACACTGTAGTGTTATCCGTGATTTTTTTAGGGTCTGTTAGCTTGATTCTTGGTGTATGTATAGTTCTTACTTCTAAATTATTCAAAACCTATGAAAATCCTTTGATCCAAACTGTAACTAAATTACTTCCAGGAGCTAATTGTGGTGGATGTGGTAGAGCTGGTTGTGCTGCTTTTGCTAAAGAGCTCGTAGAAACCAGATCTACTTCTATGAGTTGTCCTGTAGGAGGACAAGCTCTAAGAGAACAACTTGGATCTATTTTAGGAATTAAGCTCCAAGCAGTTACCGCATCTGTAGCAAGAGTACTTTGTCAAGGTAATTTTAATAAAAGCAGAATGTCTGGAGAATATGAGGGAATACGTGATTGTGTTGCCGTGAAACAAGCAATGCACGGTTCTAAACTTTGTCCTTATTCTTGTATAGGTTATGGAACCTGTAAAAATACTTGTAAATATGGAGCTATTTCCATTTCCAACGGTGTTGCTATAGTTGATGAAAACAAGTGTGTAGGTTGTGGAGAATGTATTAAAAACTGTCCTATGGGATGTTTAGTGTTACTTCCTAAAGATCAAAAGACTTTTGTAGCATGTCGTTCTCAAGATAAAGGAGCTATTACAAGGAAGTTATGTCAGACTGGATGTATCGGTTGTGGTAAATGTAGCAAGGTATGTGAACAAGGAGCTATTACAGTCACTAACTTCGTATCTAAAATAGATTATTCAAAATGTATAAGTTGTGGGAAATGTGTAGAGGCTTGTCCAACTCATTGTATAGTAAACACCAACTTAGATAATAAAAATAAATAAACTCTTTTTAAAAGGAGCAGTAAATATATGTTTTCTTGTTGTAATAAAAGTGGGATTCATCCCAAATCGAATAAAATCACCAGGGGTGAGCCTATAGAAAAAGCTCTTCTTCCTAAACTTATAGTTCTTCCTCTTTCTCAAGGAATAGGAGCTCCTCCTACCTGTTTGGTAAAGCCTCAAGATTATGTTAAAAAAGGAACCCTTATAGCTGAAGCTTCCTCTTTTGTTAGTTCAAACCTTCATGCTAGTACAAGTGGTACTGTTTTAAAAATAGATAGAACTATTGCTCCTAATGGACAATATACCCAAGCTATTTTTATAGAACCAGATGGACTAGATGAATGGGAAGAAGGTAAAAATGTTTCTTCTTTAGTATCTACTAAAGAAGAAATACTTCAAAGAATAAAAGAATGTGGAATTATAGGAATGGGGGGAGCTGGGTTTCCAACTCATGTAAAACTTAATGTTCCTAAAGATAAAAAAATTCAAAATCTTATAATTAACGGTGCTGAGTGTGAACCTTATCTTACTGCAGATCATAGGTTAATGCTGGAAGAAAGTTCAAATATTATAAAAGGTATTGAACTACTTCGAGTTGTTTTAGGAAAAGATGTTAGAGTATATCTAGCAATTGAAAAAAATAAACCTGATGCTATCGAAGTTATGAGACGTACTATAAAGGAAGAAGATGCAAGTATTGAGGTTCTTCCTCTAGAAACCAGATATCCTCAAGGAGATGAAAGAACCTTGATAAAAACTGTTACTGGTAAAAAGCTTGGAGCGGGAAAACTTCCTTTTGAACTTGGTTGTGTTATACAAAACGTAGGTACTGTATTTGCTATATATGAAGCCTGTTATTTTAATAAACCTTTAATTGAAAGAGTAACTACCATATCTGGACCTGCTATCCTAAAAGGTAAAAACAAACGTGTACTTTTAGGAACTCAATTTTTAGATCTACTACAAGAATGTGGTGGGATGTATTCGGATGTAGTTCAAGTTATATCCGGAGGTCCTATGATGGGAAAAGCTGAATATACTCTTGAAGTTCCCGTTATAAAAACTAGTTCGGGAGTACTATTCTTTGATAGAGCTTCGTTCCAAAATTATGATGAGCATCCTTGTATAAACTGCGGAAGATGTTTTGAAGTATGTCCTCAAAAACTTCCTCCTACAGTTCTTGCAAGACTTTCAAGTGAATATAATTTTGACCAAGCTGTAAAACTAGGACTAAAAAGCTGTATAGAATGTGGTTGTTGTTCTTACATCTGTCCGTCAAAAAGAGAACTGGTTGGATGGATACGTTTTGGGAAAAATAAGGTAGCTAAACTTGGTAAAAAATAAAATATTTTCAAGAATATACTTAATTTATTTAAATACAGTTGAGGATTTAAATGCATAGATTTCATGAAAAAAAAGACGTAGTTTGGGAGCTTGGAACGGACCGTTATCTGAAAGTTAGTTCCTCTCCTTTCGTAAGATCTTCTTCCAACATAAGAAAAATAATGCTTTGTGTTATCATAGCTCTTCTTCCCTCTCTTATTAGTAGTTGTTATTTTTTTGGTACTAGAGCTTTATGTCTTAGTTTAGTTTGTGTTGCAAGTTGTTGTTTATTTCAATTTCTTTGTGATCTTTTACATAAAAGAGCAAAAAGTTCGCTTGGAGATTTATCATGTGTAGTCACAGGACTACTTCTTGCTCTAAATGTTCCTGTTACTCTTCCTTATTGGATAGCAGTTCTTGGAAGTGGAATTTGTATTGTAATTGCTAAGGAAGTATTTGGAGGTATTGGATATAACATATTTAACCCAGCACTAGTAGGAAGGGTATTTTTACTTATCTGCTTTCCAGCTATCATGAGTAATTTTGGAGAGTGTGTAGTTGATGGAATTAGTGGTCCTACTCCTCTTACTATACTAAAGGTTGAAGGAATATCTGCACTTTCAAACTTTGAAATTTACAAGGCTTTTTCAGGTCAGATCCTTGGTAGTATTGGAGAAACTTCAGCACTTGCTATACTAGTAGGGGGTATATTTTTAGTTATATGTAAATGTATAAGGCTTGTTATTCCTTTAAGTTTTATTCTAAGTTTTTTAGCTATCAGTACTCTTAATTTTTACCTAAATCCAACTCTATCAGATTTTACTGGATTTAACTTCTGTTCTTGTCCACTTCTTGGATATCTTTCATTTCATGTACTAACTGGAGGTTTATTACTTGGAGCCTTCTTTATGGCGACTGATATGGTAACCTCTCCTGTTACCTGGAAGGGGAAACTCCTTTTTGGAATAGGATGTGGAGTCCTTACAGCTATTATTCGTCTATATGGTTCTTATCCAGAAGGGGTATCCTTTGCTATTCTTATTATGAATTCTTTGGTTCCTCTTATTGATAGGTTTTGTTTAAGAAAATATCAGGTTTAATTTAATAAATGTTAATCTAAGAATAGGAAATTAGTATGAAATCTATTTTAACATTGTTTGTTGTATGTGTGGTTTGTTCTGGGATTCTTGCTGGAGTTTATTTTATAACAGGACCTAAGATAGAAGAATTATCTCAGAAAAATTCTTGGGATATGAGTAAAAAAATGTTTTCATCTATGGTTGCTTCAGTAGATAGTTTAAAAGTTAAAACCGTAAATCATGATGGAACAGGGGTACTTGAAGTATACGATGGAGATAGTTTAATCGGTGTAAATATTCCTTCTTATACTGATAAAGGTTATGGTGGAAGAATAGATCTTTTGGTTGGTATAAAAGATTGCCAGATTGTAGATTTTGAGATTTTAAAAGATAGCGAGACCCCAGGACTTGGATCTCGAGCAAAAGAACCTGAGTTTAAATTACAATTTAGAGGAAAGAACTTGGTTAATTTTAACTGGAAAGTAAAAAAAGATGGTGGAGATATTGATGGGATAACCTCTGCTACTATTACTTCTAGAGCTGTTAGTGAGGGTATAAATTCTGCTTTAACACTATATTCTAAATACTATGGAGGATGCAGTAATGAATAATTTTACTAAAGGTATTTTTTCTCAAAATCCCTCCCTTAAACTCTTACTTGGTTTCTGCCCAACACTTGCTGTAACAACTTCTGCTATAAACGGTTTAGGAATGGGACTTTGTACTCTGGGAGTGTTAATCTGTTCTAACGTAGTTATAAGTGCTGTAGCTAGGTTTATTCAAGATAATGTAAGAATTCCATGTTATATAGTGATTATTGCAAGTTTTGTAACTACTACAGATCTTTTACTTCAAGCTTTTCTTCCAGATCTTCATAAAGCTTTGGGAATTTTTATCCCCCTTATTGTAGTTAACTGTTTGATTCTTGGAAGGGCTGAGGCTTATGCTAATAGAAACTCTGTTTTAAATTCTTTAGTAGATGCACTTGGAATGGGACTTGGATTTACTTTAGTTCTTACAGGACTAGGAATAGTAAGAGAATTTTTAGGATCTTGGTCTTTCTTTGGTATAAGCCTAAATATATCAAATCCTATTACTATCTTTATTTTACCTGCTGGAGGATTTTTAACCCTAGGTTTTGTGGTAGCACTGGTAAATTTTATAACTCTAAAAAGAAAAGCTTAGGAGAAAGTTATGTTATCTAAAATACTTTTAATAGTTATTAGTTCTATATTCATTAATAATGTTATCTTATCTAGATTTTTAGGAATATGTCCTTTTATAGGTGTTTCTAAAAAACTTGATACAGCTCTTGGGATGGGGCTTTCTGTTAGTTTTGTAATGACTCTGGCTACCATGATTTGTTATCTTATACAAAATCTGATTCTAGCTCCTTTGGGAATAGATTTTTTGCAGACTTTGGTTTTTATTCTGGTAATAGCTTCTCTTGTTCAGATGGTTGAAATTATATTAAAGAAAGTTAGCTACACACTGTACTCGAGTCTTGGGATATATCTACCACTGATCACTACCAACTGTGCAATCCTTGGGATAGCAATCCTTGCAGTATCAGATCCTGATTATGGATTTTTAGAAAGTATTGTTTTTTCATTTTCTTCTTCACTAGGATTTATTCTAGCTATCTTAATTTTTGCTTCCCTTAGAGAAAAACTAGAATCAGCTCCAATTGCTAGATGTTTTAAAAACGTTCCGATAGCTTTTATCACAGCTGGGATCCTTGCACTTGCTTTTATGGGATTTTCTGGACTTGTATAACTTGGATTTAGTATTAAGTATCCTATCAGAACATTTTTGATTAAGTTATTAAATACAAATTTAGATTGAGTTGGTTTTACACACTCCTACAAATGAACTTGACTGCTTACAGTTTCCTATAATAAAATTTACGTAAATCATATTAAACATATTGGGGGGGTGTGTGTATCAAAAATATCCATACAGTTTTATTTTAAGTATCCTTACGCTTTTTACGGTATCATGTAGATCAACAGCTTCTGATGTGAATGTTACCAATGGAATAGATGCCACTAATTTTTATTCTGGAGTAGTTTTAATTGATACTCCTAAAGGTAGTAATTGTACTGGTGTGGTTATGTCTAACAATGTTGTTTTAACAGCAGCCCACTGTACTCTAGACAAAACAGGTAAACCTTCAAACAGAGCAATAAAAGTTAGATTGCAAAATGGAAAAGCTTTTTTGGTTAAGAAATATTATATCCATCCAAGCTTTGAAGCTGATTATGCTAACAATGGTGGTCTGTTGAATTTTAATAGAAATAGCACTGATATAGCAATACTTATTTTTGATGGCAATCCTTTTTCCAACGTAGAGCATTATAAAATACTAAAAAAATTAAAGTTCGATATTGGAAGCACGGTAACTATGGTTGGATTCGGTTGTCCGACCACAACCGAAGATGTACCTGATACTGGTTTAAAGCTAGTTTGGTGTCAAGAAAATAATGATCGATACCAAAGGCGTGCTGGATTAAATAAATTAGCTGAAGGGGACTGGTGTGGAACATCGATGCTTCAGGTAAACACAGAAGGTTTTAAACCAGATGACCAGATCAGCAATCCTAACGGACAAAATGTATCTGTGTTTTCTGGAGATTCTGGAAGTCCGTTATTTTTAGGAGCTTATTCACATACGCTTCTAGGTATAACTGGAAGCGGTCAATTTTTCATGACTAGCGATAACGTACTTCATTCCTGTTTTTCTAATTTATATAATTCCCAAAACGCTAGTTTTTTACTTTCTGTCATAAAAAAGGAACAATTAGATATCGGACTTGTTGAGTAATATCCAAGATACCTTTAGGACATGTATGTGTTTTGAAGTTGTTAGCGGAATTAAGATTTTGTTAGTATTTGAAACCAGTCCTATCTCTTAATTTATACATGGTATTACTGTTGCTACGTTTTCTATAAATTTGTAGTATACAAATAAACCCATGATCCTATATACTCGTGATGTTGTTATACATCATATTAGATAGTGGATAGTTGACATGGCTTTATTGTAATTATAAGATCAAGTCTTTATTGTGGTTTTAATTTGGAAAAGGATACTTTTATGTTAGATTACATTGCTAATGCTTATTTTTCTATGGAAATTGCTCTTCAATCTAATATCCCTACTTATAGTGGTGGACTTGGAGTTCTTGCTGGAGATACACTTAAATCTATGGCAGATCAAGAAATTCCAACAATTGGAGTTAGTTTAATTTACCATAAGGGATATTTTAAACAAACAATCGATTCAACAGGAAAACAGAAAGAAGCTCCTGTAAAATGGGATCCTAAAAAATTCTTTACTCAAATTCCTAATAAAGTAACTGTCACCATAGAGGGAGTAGAAGTTACAGTTGGGGCTTGGATGTATCTACTTCAAGGTGTAACAGGACATGTAGTTCCTGTAGTATTTTTGGATACTAACCTTCCTGAAAACAAGGGATTCTATAAAACTCTTACCGATTCACTGTATGGAGGAGACAGCCGTTATAGACTTGCTCAAGAGATAGTGTTGGGAATCGGTGGAGTTAAAATGCTTGAAAGCATAGGTTGTACTAAAGCTACTGGACTTAGTACTTATCATATGAACGAAGGTCACGCTGCACTTTTGACTCTAGCACTTCTTCAAAGAGCTCACTGGGGTTCTTCTATCAGTATCAGTGAGGATGATCATATAGATCTTGAAGATGCCTGTGTATTTACAACCCATACACCTGTTCCTGCAGGACATGATGTATTCCCTAAAGCTCTTGTAACTAAGGTACTAGGGAAAGAGTTTAGCTCTTTCCTTGAAAAACATGGAATCATGGAAAAGAGCGGACTTAACATGACAAAACTTGCAATACATTTCTCTGGATTTATAAATGGGGTAGCAAAACGTCATGCTGAAGTATCTCGTAAGATGTTTCCTAATGTGGATATATGTGCCATTACAAATGGAGTTCATGTTCCTACATGGACCTGTCCTTCTATAGCTAAATTATTTGATAAATATATCCCTGATTGGAAACTAGATAATAACTATCTTCGTTATGCTTGTGAACTTCCTCTTAAAGAGTTGAAAAAAGCTCATGAAGCAGCAAAAGCTGAACTCATTAAAGTTGTTAAAGCTAAAACTGGAAAAGTTCTAAGTCCTAATGTATTTACCATAGGATTTGCTCGTCGTGCTGCTACATATAAAAGAGCAGATCTACTGTTTGAAGATTATTCTAAACTTATAAAGACTGCTGCAACTTTCCCAATTCAAATAGTTTACGCAGGTAAAGCTCACCCTGCTGATGAAGGAGGAAAAGCTCTTATTAAAAATGTAATTGGAGCTTCCAAGAAATTAGCTAATAAAGTTAAAGTAGTATATATAGAAAACTATGATATGGATCTGGGGAGAATTTTAACCTCTGGAGTAGATATCTGGTTAAATAATCCTATTAAACCTTTGGAAGCTAGTGGAACCAGCGGGATGAAAGCAGCCCTAAACGGTGTTCCTAATCTATCTACTTTAGATGGTTGGTGGGTTGAAGGATGTGTTGAAGGAGTTACTGGTTGGGAGATAGAAGACAGAGAAGATGGAATGAGTTCTACTAAGCAAGATCTTAAAAAAGAAAGATCTAAAACTGCTGAAGTTCTCTATTCTAAACTAGAAAACACAATTTTACCTCTCTACTACAAACAAAATGACTCCTACTGTAAGATTATGAGAAACTCCATTTCTCTAAACGCTTCTTACTTCAATACTCAAAGGATGGTAGGTCAATATTCTTATCTAGCTTATTAAACGTTAAATATACACTTATTTTATAGTGTAGAACCAACTTGGTTCTACACTATACTAGATTCCCTGATTTGTTTTTTTCTTCTCTAAAAAAATTAAAATAAAAAAAAATTAAAATTATTAAATAAAATGTTTAAAAAATTTATAAATATAATTTATAATTATTGTAGGTAACGATTTTACCTCTTGTGTTTTTTAATTTATCATTTATAAGAAACGTTGTTTGTCGTTTAAAAAATCTATTTTAAGGAGGCCACATTGAAAGCTACAACTAAAAAAACAACAGCAAAAAAGACAGTAAAAAAAGCAGCAAAAAAAACAACTGCTAAAAAAACAACTGCTAAAAAAACAACAAAAAAAGCAACCAAGAAAGCTGCTCCTAAAAAAACAACAGCTAAAAAAGTTGTAAAAAAAGTTGCTAAAAAAACAACAGCAAAAAAGACAGTAAAAAAAGTTGCTAAAAAACCTGCTGCTAAAAAAACCGTAAAAAAAGCTGCTAAAAAACCTGCTGCTAAAAAAACCGTAAAAAAAGTTGCTAAAAAACCTGCAAAGAAAAAAGCAGCTCCTAAAAAAGCTCCAGTAGCATAGTTTGTCCAAAAAAAACAAAAAGGGAGTACCACTAATGGTTACTCCCTTTTTTTATTTTTTAATCTGTTGTTCTATTCTGATTACTTCAAA
>CACXFL010000206.1 GCA_902766925.1 uncultured bacterium
ATTTTCTCATCCATATTATAATACATAACTTTTTTAACAGAAGTACTCATATATTAATCACATCTCCCCTTTAGATATTTTCTACCAAAAGTTTATAGGTAAATGAAGTTGATTTTTTCCATTTCTATATTATCATTACAAAGTGTGGTTTGATTCAACTTTAGGAGTTAGTTATGACGATAAGAAAACATGAACTTTTTATCCCAGATAATTCATCTCAAGAAAAAGCTTTTGAAAAAACTACTGACTTCGGAGTTGTGGCTCATGCAGACGATCTAGAAATGATGTGTTGTTCTGCTATAACAAATTCCTATAATTCTAACGACAAAGTGTTTTCAGGATTAGTCCTCACAAATGGATCGGGAGCCTCCAATATAGGACAAGTTATTCTTACTGAATCTGAAATGGTAAACACCAGAATCCTTGAACAGAACCAAGCTGCATCTATTGGTAGGTATGGTTTCATAGCTCAACTTGGTTACTCAAGCTTAGAAGCAAAAGACCAAAAAAATAAGGATGACATTGTAGAAGCTCTGTCTTGGTATATCAGTCGGGCCCGTCCTGATAGAATTTATATTCATAACCTTGCAGATAAACATTCTACACATGTTGTAGCATCACTACGGGTACTTGATGCTCTTAGATCTTTAAAAGATACATATAAACCTAAAAAACTTCTTGCCTGTGAGATATGGAGAAATCTAGATTGGCTCTCAGATAAAGAAAAAGTAGCCCTTCCTGTTTTAAATAATAAGGAACTCATTAAAGAACTTATTCAAAATTATAAATCTCAAATTTTCTCAGGTAAACGTTATGATCTAGCACTACTTGGAAGACTTCAAGCTAATGCAACCTTCCTTGATCCTTATAGTGAAGATACTGCTCCTCTTGTAAGTTTTGCTATGGATGTTACCCATCTTATAGATGAGCCTCGAGAAAAGACTCTAGAGTTTATTGATGAGAAGATTTCTACATTTAGAAATGATGTAGTAGATACAATCAAAACTTACTTATAATTAAACTCAAATGCTCTCATATTTAAATATAAAAGGCAGACCCCAATACCCATGGGTCTGCTTTTTTTTACCTGCCTATTAAAGATTCCCTGGCTCTTTTTCAGCTAAAACCGTGTAAAAATCTTTGATTTTTTCTTCTTTTTAAAAAAAAATTAATAAAATTCTTTAATAATTTCATTATTTTATAATATTTTAAAAAATATTTTAATAAAATACTTGACATTTTATTAAAATAGGCGTTATGATGAATATATCTCGAAGGAATCGAGATAGTTGTTGAATTTAGAATTGATGTTGATTTTATTGTTGCGGAGTTGATTATGAAGTTGAATTGTTTATCTATCCTATTTGTATCTAGTCTTATTTTATCCCTTACAGCTTGTGGTTTTAATGAAAAACATATAAGAAGTTATAATTTCTATGTTCATTCAAACAACCAACTTTACATAAATACAATAAATACTCTTGTTGATGATTTTAACGATTGTATAGGTTCTCCTCTTTTCAAAACTACAAGAGATACTACTGATTATAATTCTTCTATTTATTTTAATTCTAATCTATCTGATCTTGGTAATAACGTTGTAGGATATGGAACTTATATCCGTAAAACAAGTGAAGACAATCCATTAGAAGTATTAACTGGTTCAAAACATACTATATATTACACATATACTGGAGAAATTAGATTAGACTCTAATTTTATCGAAAAAAATACAATGAATACTTCTGCTGATGGACTTAATATTGATAAAAACAGTGATGAATACACAGAACTTAAAAAATTATTCTTCCATGAAGCAGGACATGTTATAGGTCTTGAACATACTCCTAATCAATCAGATGTTATGTACTATGAAATAAGTGGTACTAAAAATTTTCAAGACTTCTGTCAAAGTGTTAGAGATTATCTTAACGAAAACAATTAATCAATCATATCAACTAGCAACTATTAGGGATCAGCTCTAGAAGAGCTGGTCCCTTTTTTAATTAAAATCTCCTTCCTATTAAGATCTTTGTATTTAACTAAACATATGTTATTATTCATAATGATCTTTAATTATTTTCGAGAGGTCTTTTATGGATAAATCCGAAATCTTAAATTATGTTCCCTTACTTGCTTCCTTGTTGTTTTTAGGATTTGTTTTCATTATTTTCTATAAACATAAAGATCCAGGAATCATTACAGATCGATATAAAGAAGAGTTTAATTCTTTTTTAAAAAAGACTGAAGAACTTACCCTAAGACTAAATATGCTTGAAGGTATGGTAATTGCCTGCAAAGATAACGAAGCCCTATCTTTCTATGAAAAATGTCTTCTAAAATTTGAAAGACTCCTTACCGCCTTTCAGGAACTAAAACTTCATCCTAATGATCTAAAACTTTTAAAAGCAGGATGTAATCTTCTTAAAAAAACAGAAGTTCAAGTTATAAAAATAGAAGATTTTTTAGATATTAAATTTAAAAAAACTATTAAGAAAAAACCTCTTCTCCCTCGTGAAAAACAAACACCAATAGGGTGTTATTTCTGTTCTAAACCTTTTACTCAAACTAATTTCAAAAAAGTTAAAGTAAAAATAGAAAACGAAATTAAAAAAGTATTTGCCTGTGAAGAATGTGCTCAAAAATTAAAAACTCAAGGTAACGTTAAGATCTTATACTTTACTAAAGGAGGAAAGACCTATCACTGGTCCCAAGTATCAGATTATAATCCTCTAAGGGATTATTCAAGTTTAGCTTCTATGTCTGATAATGTTAAAAAAGATGTTAAATTAAGGCTAGTTTATTCAAGGCCTCAACAACCCATAGAAGATACTGATAAAAACTAAATAAATTATCTACTATTTTATCTAGGTATATAAGTGAGGTAAGTTGTATGGATAGAAAAAAAATAAAAACCGTAAATAAGCTCCTAATATCCAGCTTAGAATCTATCATCTTCCTTCTTCTATTATCATGTTCTACAGTTTCTAATATGTTTTCATCATCTTCTTCCAATACAAATAATATTTCAACTAAAGGAACAAAAGATAAAACTTCTTCTTTTTCTACTTCACCTTCTACTTCTTTAAAATCAAACAATGAAACAAATTACCAGGTTCCTTCAGCTATACATGTTATCGATTCAAATACATTCCGTGTAGAAATTTCTTATCCTACGGTATGGGACGCTCTACTATCTATACTTATAAGAAATTATAATATCCTTCTTGCAGACTCAACTTCTGGAATAATTACTACAAATTGGGATAGTTTCTATCTAAAAGAAAATACCCTAAGAAACCAAATTAGTGTAAAAGTAAAAAAACTATCCTATAACAATACCGAACTTATATTTCATAACAGTGTAGAAACCCTAAAAACTACTACCTCATATATCTGGTTACCAGAACCAGATAAATATAATGAAATAGAACGTATCATGAATAATCTTGCAATTCTTTTAAACCAACCCCCTGTGAAAATATCACACCAAAACATAGGAACAGCTAAAAGAGTTATACAAAAATAAATACCTATTCTTTGTAGACAAACTTCTTTATCTTTATAATCTGGATTAATTGAGGTATAGTGTTACTGTGTTTTTGTAACGTGGATCTTAATTTTAATCATGCGGAGTAGTATATGAACATTTTGAAAAGAATATTTTGGTATGTACTTGTAAACATGGTAGTAATAGCAACCATCTCTATTATCCTACACGTCCTAGGCTTAGATATGCGCCTTAACTCATATGGATATGATTATCAATCACTGTTAATATTTTGTGCTATATGGGGATTTGCAGGATCTTTTATATCCCTACTTCTTTCTAAAGTCACAGTTAAATATGCAATGGGAGTTAAGGTTATCCCAGAAAATACAACTGACCCAACCTCAATGTGGTTAGTTCAAACTGTATACTCTCTTGCTAAATCTGCTGGGATATCCAAAATGCCTGAAGTAGGTATATACGAATCTCGTGAAGTAAACGCCTTTGCTACAGGACCTTCTAAAAATTCAGCACTAGTAGCAGTATCGTCAGCTCTGCTTACAAGATTAAATAAAGATCAAATTAAAGGTGTTCTAGGACATGAGATAGCTCATGTTACAAATGGTGATATGGTAACCATGACCTTACTTCAAGGAGTAATAAATACTTTTGTAATGTTCTTCGCTAGAATTCTTGCTTCCATAATTTCTGCAGCAGGAAGTAGAGACGGAGATAGAAGAAATCCAGGCTTATATTTTGTACTGGTAATGGTATTTCAAATAGTTCTTGGACTTCTCGGAATGATTCTTACTTCATATTTTTCTAGAATCAGAGAGTTTAAAGCCGATAAGGGGGGAGCTAGATATGCTGGAACAGCTAATATGATCTCAGCTCTTGAAGCACTTAAACCTACTGTAGGTTATGTAGATGATTCTCACCAAACGGTTGCTGCCTTTAAAATATCTGGTAAAAGGTCTAAATTTAGCTCTTTGTTTGCAACTCACCCTGATTTAGATACCAGAATAGAAAGACTTCGCAAATATATCTAGCTTTAATATAGTAATCTAAGAAGAGTGGAATATGTACAAGTTTTAATCCGTGTTGCACTCTTCTTTTTATTTATTCAATCTTCTGATTTTGTACCTATTAAAAGATTGACCACCTATCTTTTCTTTTTTATAACTAAACCAGATGTTATTTGTGGTTATAGGTAGATGAGTAGTACTGATATTAAAAAAGATAAATTAGTAAAATTTGAGTATAACTCCGGTGGAGTTTTTCTCCAGGATTCTATTTTGGGGTTTGATACTCAAAAATCTGGGGTACTATCTTTTTTGTCAGAAGCCTCTTTCCTTACCCATGATAATTCAATTACAAAATTTATAACTACTGAAGAAAATGTAAAGCTACTTTCTTTAAAGAAAAGAGTTTTTACTCCTCTTACCTGTCAGTACAATAGACCTTTTTCTATAGGAACACTTAAGATGGAGTTACTTCCCTCTGGAAGTAGTCTTGGTGGAGCATCTTTATATATTGAACATAATAAAAACAGAATACTTTATGCTCCGTATATATGTACTCAAAAATTTTCTACACTAAGACAATTTCAACTAAAAAAAGCTTCTACCCTTGTTCTTGGAGCTTTTCTTTCAGATGAAGGTATAAAATCAAATAGAAAAAAAGAAAAAGATAGATTGGTTGAAAAAGTAAAATCATACCTAAATGAAGATATATATCCTGTTATAGTATGCAGGCAAACACCTATAGCTCAAGAGGTAGTTCATCTTCTATCGACCCACTCTATTCCTGTAGCTACTCATTCAAGTATTCATGCTATTAATAAAGTATATGAATCCTTTGGATCTAACATCGGCTCTTATTCTCTGTATTCAAAATATACTAAAAATAAAGTAATTATTCTTCCTTTTAATACCCATAAGCCTTATCCTCAGGATAGACCTCTTCTTACTATAAAAGATAACTGTGACACCACCTTAACATATGATGAGTCCTGTTTTTATCTTAATGCTTATTGTAATATAAAAGAGATAAAAGAAATTATAACTACAGTATCTCCTAGGGAAGTATACATCATTGGTCCATACACAAAAAGATACTGTCAAGAACTTAGTGAAGAAGATATAAGTATATATCCTTTGTATCCAAACGGTCAGGAAAGCTTATTCTAACGTTATTATAGCTGACAATCATAACTTGAAGTACTACCACCTTCTACTTTGTAAGAACATAATTTTGCTACTACCTCTACCTTAGCTATCTCTCCACTCCTATATTTTTCTCCACCCTCATATTGAGATATTAAGGTACGTCCTTCTCCTGATATAGACATCATCCTTTTTTGTTGAGTATCTATTACATAAGTAGTTTGTTTAAGTATTGGAAATCTTCCATACATATCTGCTCTATATTTATCGTTAGATATACTAGTATTAGGAATTTCATTACTAATAACTATCTTTACTTTCTTTGAATCTTTAGTAAAAGTACACTTCATATTAAACTCAACATCTTTTTTTAACACTGCATCATCATGAATAATGTAGTTATATGAAAGAGTACGACCGAAAAGATTTTCAAATTTATCCATAGAAAGATCACTTCTAGGAACAAAAGGAATAGGCGTTGAGAAAGTATAAGAGTATGAACTTCCATTTTGAGAATTTGAATCAACACTATCTACAAATAAGAAAATCCCTGATCCTTTTTTATAATTTGAATTACTACTTTTTAATTCATTGATACGAGATGATGAAGTTCTTTGATATATAATTGTTTCTTTAGCTGAATCTCTAGCAGTAATTTTATCCCCTAAGTCAGCAGCACTATAAGTTCCTGGTTTAATCTTAACAAGTGAATTCTCCTTTCTAATATTGGTCACATCAATAGTATTTTTGTTTACCACAACTGAAAAATAGGATTCTTTTTTCCAAGTTCCATAATAACTTTCATACCAACTATTACTCATATTAAATTTATTAGTAACTACCTCAAAATCATCATCCGGATCATCATCATCCCGGTCATCATCATCCCGGTCATCATCATCATCATCATCATCATATGAAGAACTCTTAGACTGATCAGCAGATGAACTTAGACTATTTTTTAGATGAGAACTAGATAAATCTAATTTCTTACACCCAAAATAAACACACATACATAAAATAAGTAATCCAATCAAAGATGTTAAGTATTTAAATGTATTCACTAGTATCCTACTTTCTTAAAAATTATAAACACATAATATGACCATGATTTTCAATTAAGAAATATCCTCTATACTTAAACACAATAACTATTATAAACAAAATTGTCCCCATTAACAGTGTAGCAAATTTAGTTCAGTTTTAAACATTCTATTTTGCTTCTGCTGTCATATATACTGTTGCTATTTTACCCTGAGAAAATCTAGTATCATTATCATGCATAGATGGCAAAGCCTCACCTGTTCCAGACAACGAAGTTACTTTCTTCTTTTTCGTATCTATTACATAAGTTGTATCTTTTAGAATAGGAAATCTTCCATAAAAATCTGCTTTTTTTTCTTCCATATATGTTTGATTACTTATATCAATTTTTTCTATCTTATTACTTACAACTGCTTTTACTATAGTAGAAGATTCTTTTGAAAAATAACAACTCATTATAAGATGCACATCTGCTTTTAATACACTATCATAAGTAGTGTATTTATATGATTGAGAAGAAAATTTGTTATATTTATCCATGCTAAGATCACTTCTTGGTACAAAAGGAATCGGTTTTGAAAATTTATATTCAAATGAACTAACTGAACTATCATTTTGAGAATTTATTTTTACTCCATCTACAAATAAGAACCCCATATAAGATTTAGAGTTTCTAGAATAAGTAAGTTCTACCTTAGAAGCATCTTTAGCAGTAACATCTCCTACTAAAGTGTCAGTGTTGATTTTTCCCACCTTATCTCGACTAAGTGATTGTCTAGTATTTATAACATCAATAGTATTTTTATTTACTGTTATGGAAAAATCAACTTCCTTCGTCCAATTACCATAATCTTCTTCTGCCCACTTATTTGTCATATTAAATCTATTAGTAACTGATGTAAACTCTTCTTCAGATTCACCCCCCTCATCATCATCATCATCATCAGATGAAGAGTCCTCAGACTTATCCTCGGATGAACTTGGATTATCTTCTAGGTTTGATGTTGTAAAATCTAATTTCTTACAACCAAAATAAACTGCTATACATAGAATAAATAACCCCACCAATGATATAAAATATTTTATTGTTCCCATAATAAACCTACTTCCTTAACAATTAATACTTCATATATCTATTATAACTTTTTTTTTACATCAAAATCGCTTCCTCTAATACAATAGTTTCCGTCAAAATATTGACTATCGTATACCAAAATAAGTTTTAGTTTTTATTAAAAAAGTTTTTATAAATACAATCACTAACTTAGATTTTATAAAAATCTAAGTTAGTATTTATTACTATCTTAGTAAAATTTGATTAATTCTTTATTATACCTAGAATATCAGATTAATTATCAAGATAAGAAATCGTATCAAGTTAATGGTTAAAGTTTTGAAGAACAAGTGCTGCCATATCTTCTATAGGTACTACATTATCCGAAGCTCTCATCTTAACTGCCATACTAGAAGTTTCTTCTATAATAGAACTTTCAACATCTTGTACATAGGTCTTTCCTCCAGTATCTTTTATAGATTTAAGACCATATACACCGTCTGTACCTATTCCTCCAAACAATACTCCAATAACATTATTAGTACATATTTTAGTAACAGATTGAAACAGTACATCTATAGAAGGTTTATGCTCAGAAATAAGTTCTCCATCTTTTAATTTAGCTACCATTTGTCCAGAAGCATTAAGTTCTAAACGAGTATGTACTCCAGAAGAACTTATATATACGGTATTTTTTTGTATAATATCATTATTACGTATTTCTTTTACTTCAAGTTGGCAATACTTTTTTAACCTCGTTATAAGTGATCTTAAAAAGATTTCCGGCAAATCTATAACAACCACCATTGATACAAAAGTTTTTGGAAACATGGATAAAAACTTAGTTAATATTTCAATTCCATACGTAGTTGCTCCTACAACAACAATATCAATTGAATCTTTATCATTAAAATAAAAATTAGATTTTAGATTTCTTTTCATATTAAAATGAAGTCTATCTAATTTTGCTCCAGCCATAGATTTAATTTTATTAACTAACTCCATAGCCATAGTAGGAGAGATACCAACAAGATTAGTAGCAGATTTTGCTATAAAATCTACTGCCCCCGACTCCAAAAGTCTTATAGTATTTTCTACTCCTCTAGGTGATACTTCACTTAAAAGAATTACTACAACATTAAATCTATTTATAAGAGTAGACAGTTGTTGAGATATATCAAAACGGGCTATATCATTATCCAACACAACAACATCCGGACGTAGTTCTTCTACCTTAGCTTGTAGACCAAATAGATCTATCACTCCATCTACTACTTGTATATCTTTATCTATAGATATAGCTTTGGATAAAAGTTGAATATTCAGTGCCGACCCTGTAGCAATCAAAACATTTATTCTACTACTCTGTGCTGTTCCCATGTATAGTAATAACCTCCATATACTTCTTATTTTATATCCATATAAAAAAAGTTATATCCATTTAATCTTCATTTTTATCCAAGTTTTCTTCGATAATCATAAGATTTTCTTTTACAGTACTAGATTGATCTTCTGAGATATGTGGATAATCTTTCAAAGCTATTTGAAGATATTTTTTTGCTTCTTCAAGATACATCGCTTTTACTTTAGGATCTGATACAGAGATAGAGTTTTGAAAAACTGTAGCAGCTTTTCTTCTAAGATCTTGAACAGCTAAATAACTATAATCTTGAATTTTTTGTTGAGCATTTGCGTACTGATCTGAAGAAGAATCTATCTTTTCAAGTAAAGTGATAGCTTCTTTATATTGATAAGAATCTGCATAGTTTTGAACTGTTTTTAAAATACCTTCATCACTACTCATATCGTATTTTACTTCTTTTCCTGATACTTCTTCATCTGCTATCAAAGCTCCACCCTCATCATATTGTTTCAACGTGGTCCACAGATCTATCTGTTTATTAACAATAGCTGATAGTTTAGCTACAAAGTTTGCTTCTGTGTTAGAGTCTGATTTTTGGGAAGCCATAAGTACCATGTTATATACTTTGTATGTTTTAAGCATTGGGTTTTGACTAATAGCTTTGATAATACTAAAATCGTATCCTATACATGTTTGATACAATGTCTTTTCTGAAAAATTAACATTGGTAATAACCGAATTAAGAATATAGATAGCAAACACCGCTTCTTCGATTGATCCATGCGTGTTGTAATTATCTTTACCTATACTTTGAATCATCTGAATTTCTTGTTCTGTTATAGGCTCTATTGAAGTAGATGAAAGTTGTTTAGTTAAAAAAGTGTACAACTCATCTTTAGAATAAGAAGTTGAACTTGTTTCTACTACCCCACTACTAGCTTGAAGGTCCGAAACCGTATCAGTTTGATAAGTATCACTATTTGTAACATAATCGTTACTATCTACGCTACTAAGATCTTGTTCCTGAGAATATGCAACCTTAGTTCCTGCCTTAACCTTAGTATGTTTTGCACTGCTATCTACTCCAGCACCCTTATTTGATACACAAGCACACAAAACCAGACAAACTCCACTGATAAATATAGCTCTTAACATTAGACTACCTTTCTTATAAATTAGGTCGAAAAATAAGCATATAGATTCACCTATATTCTATCACAAATACCTAATGATTTATCCCCAAATAACCTCAGCTATGTACCATATTTTAATCATAATTTAAAGAATATACATATTTTTACAATAAAATTAACTAGTTAACATTATTGATTTTTACTACAGAAATTATTATTCCGAAAGCAATAGATTCGTGATTAAAATAGAAGCATTTTGTGATATTTCATTCATATTAGCTTTAATTTCATCACAATGTTTTTCAAGATGCATTACCTCCTCTACAAACAATTTAGAATTCATTTCTGTTTCATCTAGAACATGAGCATAACCTTTTTTCTTAAAATAATTAGCATTTTGAAGTTGATCTCCACGAGAACCAATTTTAAGAGGAATAAGAAGCATTGGTATCTTAAGTGCAAGATATTCAAATATTGAATTAGCTCCTGCTCTTGCTACAACAAAATCAGTAATTGAAAATACATCTTTTAACTCAGCTGAGATATATTGAAACGGTGCATAACTTCCAGGAATAGGAATAGGATTAGGATTAGAATGTTTTCCTGTTATATGTATTATTCTAAAACTTTTTAATAACTCTTCAAGTGATTCTGAAAGAACATTATTAATTCTAACAGCTCCTAAACTTCCTCCCATAACTAAAATAATCTTCCTTTGATCCATCGGATCAAATCCACAAAAACTAAAACCAACTTCTTTATTACCTGAAAAGAGTTCATCCCTGACAGGAATCCCTGTAAACACGGCTTTTGATTGAGGAAGATATTTTTTTGTATCTTCAAACGAATAACAAATCTTATCAGCAAGACGAGCTATAATTCTATTTGCAAGGCCTACACTAAGATCTGCTTCATGAGTTATAATTCTTATCCCTAACACCTTTGCTGCTACACACACTGGTACACTTACAAATCCACCCTTACTAAATACTACATCTACTCTATGAAACAATAAGATAAAAAAAGATTGAATACATCCTATAATTACTTTGAAACCATCTATAAAATTATGAATTGAAAAATACCTTCTAAGTTTTCCAGATAGAATCTTTCTAAATTTAATTCCAGTACCTGCTATAATTTCTTTTTCTATTCCACTTGATCCAATATAGTAGAGATCTACTCCTTCTTTTTGAAGATATGGAATCAAAGCAACGTTTGGCATCACATGTCCAGCTGTTCCTCCACCTGTAAGACACACTCTTTTTCTTTTAGAATTTCCACCATTATACATATCTACTTTCTCTATCATTCCAGTTTCACTACTTTAATCTATAGCTGTTAATTTAACTAAATAATCTTTTATATCCACCACCGTACTACGATTATCTTCAGTACAGATTTTAAGTTCTGCATCAAACCATAAAAATGCATCCCAACTTATACTCGCACAAGCATACAATTTATCTACCTTTTTAATTTCCTTAGTTTCCTTTTTTTTCTTAACTGATTCTTTTTTTACAATCATCTCTAATTGGATTTGTCTTTTATCTTCTTTTTTTTCTATAAAATAAGAACTATCTTTTTTATACACTAGAGCTGATTTTAACCAAGATTTAGGATAGTGATGATTTAAAATACATGGAATCTCTGAAACCTTTAAAGGAATCATTCTCTTATCTACATAGATAAATCCATCTTCTCCTACTTTTATATTGTATGGAAAAGCTTGAACCTGAGAGATAAAAATTTTATTTTGTTTTTTATCATAATCTACACTAATAAGATCTTGTCCAATAGAAGACATCACAACCGTTTTCCAACTTCCCCCTTTTACCAACCACTCTATATCAAAACTTCCATACAATTTTTCTTTTTTATATACCTGAGTATCATTTGCTCCACCATCTGAACTACAAACAGAAAAAGATGATATAAGTCTAGAATCTAAACTTTTAATATCAATTATAGTCCTACTTGATTGACAGGAATAAACACCAAAACAAAATAAAAATATAGTTAATAATCTTAATCTCAATATCATAGTTTCACAAAAAAAACTAAATTTACTCATCAGTTAATTCTTTCTACTTACTTAATTATCTAAACTATCTAATATCTTCTTTACCCTAAGTTTATCTTCCTCAGTTGTCTTACTCGATTCCATCACTTTTTTATAATAAGTTTTAGCTTCAGTAATTTTATTTAACTTAAGATAGCACTCAGCAATATGTTCCATAACCTCAGGTTCATCTGGTTGAATCTCGTCGGATTTAAGTAAATATTTCAAAGCTTTTTCAAATTGATTTTTTTTAAAATATACCCATCCTAAAGAATCTATATAATAAGGATCATCAGGTTTTAGCTTTAGTGCTTGTTCAAGTAACATTTGAGCTTCATCTAATTTAATACCTTTTTCTGCATATAAATATCCTAAATGATTATACGCAGCAGAATAGGTTGGATCCTTAGCTATAACTCGTTTTAAACTTCCCTCAGCTCCCTCAAAATCTCCTATCTTTTCTTGATATACCCCTAGATAAAACAGATAGTCCATATTATCTGGATAGGTCTTTACTAACTTTTTAGCATATTTATATGCCCCTTTGTAATCTTTAGTTTCTTCAAGAATACTAAGTTTTATCACCTCTAACTTATCCACTATATCTTTTAAATCTTCTACACGAGTCGCTGAATCTATATATAAAATCGCTTTTTTATACTCCTTACCAGTAAGGAGTATACTAATCACCCTCATAACTGCAAATTTTTTATATTCAGACCCATTAGGTATTTTAGAATATATTTTTATAGCAGCTGCGCTGTCTTGAATTTTTTCCTTAGAAAGTCCCAAAATATAACTAATTCTATCTTGTTCTGGATAAGTTTCATGAAGTTTTTCAAGTATATCATCTGCTTCTTCATTTCTTTCCATAAACCATAGAATATAAACCTTCTGTAATAGTAGTGAAGGTCTACCTTTACCTTCTTCAGTAGAAAGAAGCTCATCTAATAAATCATTTGCTTCTGATAGATCACCTAAGGAAGCATACAAGGAAACAAGTTTTGCTACAATTTTTTCATCTTGAGAATTCATCCTGTAGAGTTGTTCAAACATATCTACGGCTTCTTTTTTTAACTCGTTTGCTTCAAGAATTAAAGCATACAGTAGAACCCCTTCAGGAGGGAAACTATCAAGTTCATAAGCTTTTTTCATAACAACATATGCTTTTTGAGGCTCTTTACTTATAAGATACAATCTTGCTAGATATATACTTACATTAACACTTGGATTAATCCTATGAATTCTTATCATAACATCTTTAGCAGTATCATAATCTTTTTCAGCTTCATATATCCCAGCTAGACTTATAGAAAACACCTCATTTCTAGGATCAAGACTAATAGCTTTTTTAAGTTCTTTGATAGCTTTGTCACGATTTTCTGTTTTATACAGAAGCATTCCATGAATATATCTTAATTGAGGATTAGATGGATACCTCAGAGCAAGTTTTTTTGCCTCTACTACCGTAATAGCTTCATCTCCTACCAGAGATTTTACTCCAAGTATTTTACCTCCAAGAACAGGAGAACTATCAAGATTATATGCGTTTTCATAAAATGAAGAAGCTTTTGATAGATTTCCGTTAAGAAAATAAGTTTCTCCTAACAGATAGTAATACATTGCTTTAACTTCTCTTTCATCCTTGGACCATAGATAAGCAGGAGTAGTTTTATCTGTTTCATCCTGAACATACAAACTTTCCTCTTTTACTATATCTTTAGTTTCCATCTTAGTAGAAGAGGAAGTGCTTTTACATGAAACAAGCACACTCACTAAAACAGCTACACTTATAACATACCTATAACTCATATCCACTCATCCATATCCATTTTTAGGTACTAATAACCCTAAAATAAACGTCCCCAATACGTAATACTACAGAATTATAGTTTATCATAGATGTAAGATTTTTATAGATTAATTTTAATTCTGGTAAAGCCATCCAAACTAAGGACTATATGTGATAGATATAATCGAGTAGGGGGGAGTTACCCTCCCCTCTCACACCACCAGACGTGCGGTTCTCGCATCATGGCGGTTTCCATATGTTAGCAC
>CACXFL010000207.1 GCA_902766925.1 uncultured bacterium
CTCATTTATAACCCATTAATATCATATGCTAATAATTTGGTACTTTTATTGCTTATTGTAGTTTGGGGTTATTGTTGATGTTGATTGTCTAATTTTGATGTGGAGTTGAGCTGTGAAAAGATTTTGTAGTTATTTATTTGTAGTGGTTACGGTCATGTTGTTTTCTGCTTGTGAGCTTCAAGCTGCAAGTATTCAAAAATGTAGCGAACGATACACTGCTGAAGGTTTGCCTAAATTTTATTGCACAATAAAATTAGATCAAGGACAAGCTGGAGACAAAGTAGTTGTTCTAAACGCTAAAGCAATTCAAGTTGCTGAAGGTAGAATAATTTCTAGAAAGTATAACAGTCCTTATGCTGTAATACTTTTATCTAATAAATTTGAAGAAGTTAAAAAATTCTACCCAGTAGTAGTTGAGTTTAAGCTAACTGATGAAACGCCTAAAACTCCTAAAACTGCTAAACGCATCTTGTATTCTTCTAATAAAAAACAAACATGTATATCTGACGAAGTTTAAACTTCGTCAGATACCGCTACTACTCTACTGTCCTAACCATTTTCTAGGTTTTACCCCATCACTTTTTTCTACGAGTCCTTGAGATTCTAGATAATCTACAATACGAGCAGCTCGGTTATATCCTATTTTTAATTGTCTTTGTAGGAAAGAGGAACTGATACTTCCATAGGATCTTCCTATTTCCATTGCTTCATCCAGCTTATCATCATCAAACTCTAGTTCTCCGGTTCCCGGTTCTTCGTTTGATTCTGAGCAGCTCATCCAATCTATAATATCTGTGGAATATCCCAGAGTATTAGTTTTTAAAGGTGCTACATATTTTACAACTTCTTCATCACTGATAAAGGCTCCTTGAATACGTTCTAATCTTCCAGCCCCTGGTTTTAAAAAGAGCATATCTCCTTGACCCAAAAGTTTATCAGCACCCATCTGATCTATGATGGTTCTACTATCATGGCGGGATACTACCTGGAAGGATATTCTATATGGAAGATTTGCTTTAATAACCCCGGTTATTACATCTACAGAAGGTCTTTGAGTTGCAAGAACGAGGTGTATTCCACTGGCACGAGCTTTTTGAGCTAATCTTTGAATCAATGATTCTGTATCTTTCGAAGCAGTAAGCATAAGATCTGCTAGCTCATCTATTACAATTAAGATAAACGGTAGTTTTTTAAGTTCTACTTTTTCTAGCTCCTCTTCATTTATCTCATCAGTGAGGTTTTCCATTTGGTATATTTTAGCTTTTAGTTTTTGTTTTTCTGAAGCTGAAAGTTTTGTAATGTATTCGTTATAAGCCTCTATATTTCTAACCTGGGTGATTTGCATTAGTCTGTATCTTCTTTCCATCTCATGTACTGCCCATTTTAGGGAGGTACTAGCTTTTGCTGCATCGGTTATAACAGGGATCAGAAGATGTGGAATTCCTTCATACACAGAAAGTTCAAGCATCTTAGGATCCACTAGAATCATTCTGACTTCTTCCGGGGTAGATCTAGCTATGATACTACATATAAGAGAGTTTATAGCCACAGATTTTCCAGATCCTGTAGCACCTGCAAGTAGTAGGTGAGGCATACTGGTGAGCTCTGCACACATTGGAACCCCAGATATATTCTTTCCAAGAACAAATGATAGAGGAGATTTAAGACGAGAAAACTCACCTGATTCCATTACATCTCCCAGGGTAACCATCTGTCTTATTCTATTAGGAACTTCTATTCCTACAGCACATTTTCCTTTAACAGGATTAATAAAGATAGAATCTACTTTCAGTGATAGTGCTATATCATCTATCAGAGAGGTAATTTTAGAAAGTTTTATTCCAGCATCTGGTTGAAACTCGTATACTGTTACTACAGGTCCTGGATGAATTGCAACAATACTTCCACTTATAGAAAAATCAGATAGAGTTTGAACCAAACGTTCTGCAACTTTTTTATATTCTTCTTTTTGAGTATCTTCGTTTATTTGTACTGATTTTTTAAGTACTGATATATCTGGATATATGTATGATCCAGTTTGTTTAATACTAGCTCCTTGAACTGTTTTTTTAGTTTGTTGAGGATTTTTTTTCTCCTTTACTTCTACCTGTTTTATTAGTTTAGGCTGAGTCTCGATTTGTTTGATTCTAAGAAGTTTTTTAATTCCATCGAGTCCTTTTTTAACTCCTAGCTTACACCAAAAACCTAGTTTTTTTACTCCACTGATACTGGCACTAATAAGAGAGATCCTAAATATTACCATCACTGATATCAAAAGAGTTCCTGCAAGAATTATGAGTGACCCTCCAGATCCTAGGTAGTAATCACACCTTTCAAAAATCAACTGTCCTATTAGTCCTGAAGAAGGAAGAGTGTATCCTGCATATGAAACAGAAGGGACAAATTTAGATATCATCCATATTATCGAAGAAACAAACAAAAAGGTTCCTACTACTTGATTTAAAAAGATATTTTCTTTTTTATATTTAATAAAAAGGATGGAAGAGACAATAAGAGTGGCTGGAATTGCATAAGAGGCTACTCCCATAAAGTACATAAGAATTGCAGAAAGGGTTGCTCCAATTTTTCCAGCTTGGTTTACTACGGGGTTTTCAGGAATTGATACTGAAAACCAGGAACTATCAAGAGGAGAATAGCTCCATAGAGCTATAAGTAAAAATACTGATACTACAAAATAGATTACAGCAACTATTTCACGGGTATACTTATTGATTGTTGTTTCCATTCAACCTATTCCTTCCATGAACCAGGGTAAAACCGAGATATGATCTATTACTATTTTACATTTATTTGAAGGTTTTTTGTAAAAAACCTTCAAATATTTATAGATAAACTTGAAGAACTTACTAAAAATACTAATAAGAGGACCCTGTTTATACTGTAGCACTACTAAATTGTAGAAAGGAGCCCATGAAAACAGCACTTCTTATAATTGATGTTCAAAGATCTTCGGTTACTAGATCTGAGATAGCCTCAGGTATTGAAAAACTTCAATACGACTATGATGTGGTATATGTCTCTCGGTTTACAAACTGCGGTTCTCCACTTCTACCAATTCTAAATTGGTCAGGATATGAGGATGAATCGCTAGCTTTTAAACCAAAACAAGGAGCTATCATTTACTCTAAAACAGGATACACTTCCTACGTTCCTGAAATGCGGAATTTTGATGAGATTCACCTTTGTGGGTTTGATACAGATGCTTGTGTTTATAAAACGGCAATGGATCTAGTAGAACTTGGAATCCGTCCTGTAATTTTAAAGGATTATTGTTTTAGTGCTTCAAGAGAGTTTCACGAAATGGGACTAGCTCTTCTAGAAAGAAACATCGGAAAATCTAATATTAGATGATCTGAGGCAAGTATAAGTACTTGAAAAAAACTAGTGTTAATTAATAAATGTTTAGTGTTAAAATTACTTTCAAGTTATTTTAGTTAGTTTGTACAGATGTTTTTATTAGTGAGGGTTTCATATGAAAAAATTTGTTTATCTTCCTATTTTTCTTGTTCTAACTTTTTCTTCTCTTTATGCAAAAGACACGCAAGATAAATCAAAAATATCTACAGATAAATCTGATTTTGCTCCTATCTCATCTGTGATATACGATGCAGCATACGATCTTAGATACTACTCAGATAATAATTTTACAGCTTCTCGTATTAGAGGATACAAGGCTCCAGTTGCTTATATGACTAAAAAAGCTCTAAAGGCTCTAGCAGTAGCTGCAGCTGATTTAAGAAAACAAGGATATAGACTTTTAATCTGGGATAGTTATAGACCTCAAAAAGCTGTAGATCATTTTGTAGAATGGATTAACGATCCAGTAAATCCTGGAGACAAATCTTTTTACCCAACACTTAAAAAATCAAACCTTCTAGCAGGTAACTACATCATGGCAAAATCCGGTCATACTCGTGGAAGTACCATAGATCTTACTATCATTAAAAAAGATGGTGGTTTTGTAGATATGGGAGGGACTTTCGATTTATTTAGTGAAGTGTCTCATCCTGATTATAAGAACATAACCAAACAACAAAAACAAAACAGAAAAATTCTAAACGATGCTATGGTAAAAGCAGGATTTAAGGGGTTAGATTCTGAGTGGTGGCATTTTACATTAAAAGATGAACCATATCCTGATACCTATTTTAATTTCGATGTAGAATAAAATCGCAATCAATTGAGC
>CACXFL010000208.1 GCA_902766925.1 uncultured bacterium
CTATAAGAAGGCATTGTAACACTTTATCTCTCCTTGAAAGCTTAAAATTTAATATCCTTATACTATAAGGTTACTAATTTTTAGACATGATTCCAACCTCTATCATATTTTATCTAAACTTTTTAAGGTTCTCTTTTATTATATCAAGAATAACCTCTTTTAGATAAGCATTTGTTATTTGTTTTGCTTTTAATATGAAATTATAGTCCTCGGTAGTAAATTTAGAGGAAGAATTTAGGTTCATATCCTTGAAGCATTTTACCCTGAGGTTTTCAAGGTAGATGAGTTTACTCTCATACAGTCTTACTGTTATATCTTTGTTAAGTGTGGGGGATTCTATAGGACAGATAAGATCTGCTTCTAGTTCTTTGTATACGTTGTAATCTAGTGTCTTTTCCATAAAGATTCTACTTCCTGTAAAAGTTATTATTAACTTGCCATCCATGGCTAATCTTTCAAACTTTGTTTCGGAAAAAAATAAAGTGGATTTATAGATAAAAAAAAACAATGTTTAAGTTTTTACAAAATAAAAAGCAAAATATAAGTAATTATAGAATGTTTTTAAAGGAAAGTATTTTTATTTTTATTTATCAAATATCTATAAAGTTATTTAAATCGTAGAAATTAACTATCGGTATTTTTTCCTTCTAGGCATATATGATCTAAGAATCTAATCAAGCAGTAGTATTAATATCTTTTTGAATTTTAAGGTTTTATGATATATAATGAATAGTCTGAAAGTTATAGAGGGAGTGGTTTATGTCAGATAAAACAAAAAAAGATAAGATGTATCTAGAAGAAGAAGTTATTGAAGTTGATAAAGATAAAAAGAAGATAAAAGAAAAAGAAAATAAAAAAGAACTGGTTAATGAGGAAAATCTGGAAGAAAAAAGTTCATCAGAGCCAAAAGCACTGTTTAATAGAGAAGAATTTAACATAGATATGGGAGAAAAATTGTCTAAAATAAGATATTTTACTCCAGTACTTTTTATGGTTTTTATGTTGCTTTTAGCTCATTCATATGCTTTGACTGCTTTTTTAGGAACCTCGGTGATTATTCTGGGTTGGTTACTTAGAGTATATACTAAAACATATGCCGGATCTAATTTTGATCCTAACAATGATTCTTTTGGTTTAAAAGTTATAAGAGAAGGTCCTTATAAATATGTAAGAAATCCTATGTATATCGCATACATTATTATTCTTACAGGAATGGCACTGTTTTCAGGAACTATCATAATGATTCTTATAACTCCTGTATATTTTTCAGTTCAGTACTTTTTAATATCTTTGTATGAAGAATCTTTGCTTAAAGAAAAGAATGCAAACTATGCTGAATATGAGAAAGAAGTTCCTGCTTGGATAGGGGAGTTTAAAGAACTGAAGCTGGATTGTCCAGATATGGAAAAGGTAATTCAGGTTGTAAAAACTGACAGTAGAATGGTAATGGCTTTTTTTATTATTCTTTTGATTTTCTGTGTTAAATAATACTTATTTTTTCCTAGTTAAATATTTTTATAATTGAAAATTAATTATAGATAAAAACTAGCTGTACATTAAATAGGGGGCTGCTAATTCCAGAGTTTAATGTACAGCTGGCGTTCGAGTTATATATCTAGTTTTGCTTGTGTTAATTTTGAATGAAGTAGTTGGACGACTAGAAGAATCAAGATTTACTTTAGATGATGAAGATATAGTTTGACATGAGGATAAAAACCAAGTTAGTAGTACACAGTATCAATTTTATCATGTAGTAAATAATAGCGTAAAGTAGGTGGAATTTAGTGCATAGGTAAGTTATACTACACCCATACTACTGATAAAATATAAGCCCTATCTTTTAATAAAAAAGATGTTGTAAAAATCTTGGATATGGTAAAATCTATCATTCTGGTGTATTGGTTATAGTTTATAACTATAACCAATAGAATTTAATATATTAAGAGAGGTTAATTTTGGCTCAAGGTTTACAAGCTAGACATTTAAAAGGTTTTAGAGACTATCTTCCTAGGATTGCAAGAGTAAAAGCGGATATTATATCTAAGATAAGATCCTGTGCGTATAGTTGTGGGTTTTTGCCTATGGAAACTCCTTGTATGGAGTATATAGAATCACTTTTGGGAGAAGGCGGAGAAACTGAAAAAGAAATATATAGACTTGAGGATCATGGTGGAAGAAAACTTGGGCTAAGATTTGATCTTACTATGCCTTTTTCTAGATATGTTGCAGAAAACAAGGCAGAACTACTTTTCCCTTTTAAAAGGCTTGAGATAGGAGAAGTCTGGAGAGGAGAAAAGCCTCAAAAAGGAAGACAAAGACAATTTTGTCAGGGAGATCTTGATATCATAGGGATAGATTCCCTGGGCGCAGATGTAGAGATTCTATATAGTTTATCCTTGATTCTTACACGTATTTTAGGACCAGAACCTCTTACTATGCAAATAGGTAATAGAGTTATTTTAAGTGCTCTTATTGAAGGATGTTTTGGTTCTGGGAGTAGAGCGGATAAAGATGAGTTTGAAACAAGGGTACTTATAATTCTTGATAAACTACAAAAGATAGGAAGCCAAAATGTAGTACAGATGCTTACAGAACTTACCCAGGATAGCATTCAATGTGAAAAACTTTTAGATCTTATATCTACTCAAGGTATAGAAACTTTGGATAGAGTAGAAGAGTTCTTTAAATCAGTATTTGAACAAGATAGACAAAAAGTTCTTCTAGAAGAAGTTGAAAGAGTTAGAAAGATTATAGAAATCACCAGCTCCTTTGGAATAGATTCCATTAAATATAAGTTGGATCTTAGTATAGCTCGAGGTCTAGGATATTATACGGGGATAGTGTTTGAAACCTGTATTGATAGATTATCTGGGTTTGGATCTATTTCTTCTGGAGGAAGATATAATAATCTCGTAGCTAGATTTTTAAAAGATTCACTTGCTGGAGTAGGAGGATCTATTGGTGTTGATAGGATAGTTCAAGCTATGGAAGAGTTAGGGTTGGTTCTAGAATCAAGTGATATAGATGTGTATGTGGCTATGATTAGTGAAAATGAAAGACTGTATGGAGTAAATCTGGCTTCTAAGTTGAGAGAACTTGGAGTAAGAACAGATATAGTTTTATCTCAAGTAAAAGTAGCTTCCCAGTTTAAAGATGCTAGTAGAAAAAAAGCCCACTACACTGTAACTATAGGAGAAGCTGAAGTGAAGGAAGGAAAGTATAATATTAAGGATATGTCAAGTGGTGAACAACTTAAATTGACTCCTGAAGAAATTATCACTAAACTCTCCAGAGAGTGTGGTAAAAAATAGATGGATACCTTTTCACTTAATCCAGAGCAAGCTCAGGCTGTAGAAACTCTTCAGGGACCACTCCTAATTTTAGCAGGTGCAGGTACTGGAAAGACTAAGGTGTTGTGTTCTAGGGTAGTCAATCTTATAGATCATGGGGTAGATCCTCAAAGTATTTTAGCAGTTACTTTTACAAATAAAGCAGCTCGTGAGATGCGAGCTCGTATTAAAGGAATGAGGCCTAATCTTTCTTCTTATCCTCTTATTGGAACTTTTCATGCTTTTTGTCTTAGGGTGTTGAAAAAATATCATAAAAATATAGGACTTGGTGCTGATTTTAAAATAATATCGAGTTCAGATCAGGTGGATTTTGTTAGAAGAACCTTGGATGAAAAAGGTCTTTTGGGAGAGGTAAGAGCTGAGTTTGTACACTCTAAAATATCTTTAGCTAAAAATAAACTTCTAACCACCGAGGATGTATATAATATGGTGGTAGATGGTGCTGATACCTTGTCTGGATTTAGTTCTCGTACTATTGCAGAACTATATGATATGTATGAGAGACAACTTAAAATCAATAATGTTATTGATTTTGATGATTGTATTTTTAAAACTGTAGAACTTTTAAAAAATAATCCTGATGTTCAGAAGAAAGTATCAGATACCTATCAGTATATTTTAGTAGATGAGTTTCAAGATACAAACTATGCTCAACTTACTCTTGTTAAATATCTAGCAACTCATACTAATATCTGTGTGGTAGGAGATGATGATCAATCTATCTATGGGTTTCGTGGGGCTATGGCTTCTACCTTCTTGAAGTTTCAACAAATTTTTCCTAACACTAAGATAATAAAACTAGAACAAAACTACAGATGTTCTAATAAAATCCTGGAACTTGCTAACACAGTAATAGCAAACAATAAGGAACGTCTTGGTAAAAAACTATGGAGTAGTAGTCAGGAACAAACTCCTATAAAGGTCCTAGCATTCAACGATATCGAGGAAGAAGCTTCTTTTATTGCTAAAAGCTGTATTTCTTTTATAGAAAAGGGTATGAAGTACCAGGATATTGCAGTACTCTATCGTACTAATTCTCAAAGTAAAGATTTAGAACTTGCTATGAGAGAATATAATCTAAGATATAAGGTGTTTGGTGGTCAAAGTTTTTTTGAAAGAAAAGAGGTAAAAGATTTTTTGTGTTACCTTTATCTTATAGTAAATCCAGATGATAAAATGGCATTTTGGAGAGTGGTAAATATTCCTTCTCGTGGTATAGGACTTAAAACATTAGAGAAAATTTCAGAGTGTTCTAGAAGATTAAAGAAATCTCCTTTTGCAGTATGTAGGGATCATGATATAAGCTTTTCTTCTTCTGTAACAGAAGAGCTTGATCAGTTTATAAAAAGTATTAACCACTATCACGATAGTTGTGATTTTAAAGATATTGATTCTATTGAATCAATGTGTAAAGCACTGATTCAAACGTTTAGATTGGATTTAGAAATTAAATTAAAGACTAAAGATGATAAATCTGTACAAAAAAAACTTATTAACCTTCATAGACTTCCAGAATGGATTAGATCTTTGTGTGTGTCTTTTATGGAAGAGAATCAATCCTTGAATTTAAAAGAAGTGTTGGATTATTTAACTCTATCAGATGTAGAAGAAAAAGAAGAAGATTCGAGAAACTATATTTCTTTAATGACAGTACATTCTGCTAAGGGGTTGGAGTTTCCTGTAGTATTTCTTTCAGGTATGGAACAAGATGTCTTTCCTCATAAAAATTCCTATACTGAAAAAGATGGTATTGGAGAAGAAAGAAGACTTTTTTATGTAGCAATTACAAGAGCTAAAAAGCATCTTTTTATTACTAGAAGTAAGACTAAAAAACATGGAAAAGAAAAATTCTATGTTAAAGGATCTATGTTTTTAAAAGAGATGCCTCCAGAACTTATAGTTTCTTCCATAGAAGAAGAGAAAAAAACTGAAACGGAAAGAAAACAAAGACTGAGTTCTCGTCTTTGTGCACTTAGAACGGAGCTTTTAAAAAACTAATATAACAAGAATTAATTATTAAATTTTATTGGTGTAGTTTAACTACCGTACTTATTAACTCGTTTATTTCAACCCATACTTCATCTGGATCATAAGCATCAAAAGCATCTTCATCAAGATTGTCTGAAACAATTTTTAGGGAATAGAGCTTTTTATGAGGAAGAGCTGCAATTTTAGCAAGTTCCATATCGAAAATACATTGTTCTGTAATATCGGTTTCTTCTACAAAAACTGAAGAAGTGTAACAAGTGTAGTGAGGTTTGTTAAATATAGGATCTATACTGTATTTAACACCTGTATCTATATTTATGGCTTCAAGTGGTTCTACTACAGTTCCTATTTTAAGATGAGAACTTCCGCAATAACCTACATTTATTATAATATCATCTGAGGTAGTTTGTGGCATATTTATGGCATTCATACCTATAAGATATTTATTATCAGCTTTAACCTTATTAAATTCTTTTTCCATAGCCATAAAATAATAAATCATATTATCCTCTTTTTATAAATGGGGTTTGGTAGAATTAAAACTTGGTAATGATAAATAAATTAAGAAAATAAAACAAGCCTGTTTTACAGGCTTGTGTAAGAATGATATCTGTTTTTAGTAGCGGTTTTTACATTTTTCAAAAAGTTTTTCACTATCTTCAGCTAATAGTCCAAAAGCTTCAGATACCCTACTAATGGTTTCTTCTTTTGATAATTTCATTTCAATACATAAATGGATATATTTTTCTGCATCTTTTTTACTAACTCTTTCTTCGGTTTCTTTACTAACTTTTTCAGCGGTTTCTTTACTAACTCTTTCTTCGGTTTCTTTACAAGCTTTCTTGGTAGCTTCTTTTACAGCTTTTTCAGTAGCTTCTTTTACAGCTTTTTCAGTAGCTTCCTGCATTTCTCTTTCCAAAGCTCTAGCATAGCTTTCAAATTCAACTTCTTGATCAAATATATTTGCGAGCATTCTTGTCACTTCCACCTCCCTAGATTCTAGGTATTTTTTTAGAATATCTTTATTCTTACAAATTCTTATAGTTTCTGTTATTGCATTAAGTACGTACCCGTATTTTCTTATCATATCATTAAATATTTTACAAAAAGAAATATACTCTGTTAATATTCCTGAAGAATTTATACTGGTTATAACATTAACAGTACAATCTACACTAGATTCTTCTTCCCCCTCATCACTGATAAAGCAGTCTTTTAGATGTAGTTTTTCAGAAGGATATGGAATAACTCCTGTATACACTACATAGAGTTTAGGCTTAGGATATTTTTCTAACTTAGATCCGTAGTTATTAAATTTATGTCGTAGAGCATAATCTCTATAAGTACGAGTTAGATAAGTCAACATTCTCATTGGAATATTAGGATTCCAGGTGGATTGAGCTTCAATCAATATCATCAGTTTATCTTTAACTAAAAAACCTAAATCGTTATACGGTCCGTTAATAAAGATATTTTCTAAGGAAAGAATTTCAAGATCTTCGGTTGTACAATCTTTGTCTTCAGGGAATAAAGATTGATATAACTCCAGTAAATACTCAGGATCTGAAAATAAATCTGTAAATACGGAGTCTTTACTGGCTCTATTTACACTCAAAACTTTTCTGTATTCTTTGTTTTTTATTGTCTGATTATGGTATTCAATCTCAGATTGTTCTTTGTTTTTCTCACTCATATATACTCCCATTAGCATTAATTAACTGTAATGGAATGTATCTTCAATAATTTGATACGGGCTATCAATCCATTTTTAAAAATCGATAAATGTACCTTTTTTGAAGAGAAATTTGTATTGTTTTTGATTAAAAATTAAGATTTGATTATTTACAGTGCAGATATAAAGATATTTTATAAAAATAATTTTCTTTACTGATAAAAGTATTAGTCTTCAAATTTGATGTTCATTACTGATTTTGAGATTGGGGTTTTAGATTCAAGTTGATGAGAAGATCTAAGTTTTGAATAAGCATCTGATACGATCCATTCTATCAAAGAATTAATTACAGATTGAGGATAGTTATTATCACGTAGGTAACTAAGAAGTTGATAATGATTTTGATATACACAACACAGTACTTTAGTCGCAAAAGATTGGATAAGACGGGATAGTTCATCTAAGGAATATTCGTTAATCTGTCTTGTAAACTGAGTGAAGCTCAAACGCTTCACTGGATCAAGATTTTTTAACCAACTGTAGATATCTTTGGAATAAAGTTCAAGAATATTATCGTTTGCTAATTTAGGTAACAGAGTTTTTAAACTGGTAACAAGATAAGAGCTATTTTCAACAAAATAAAATAATGAATAATGTGAATATATATAAAATATTATCTGATGTATCGAAGAATCTTTTAAAAAAGAGCCTAACTTTGAAGGTGATGACAGATCGAATCTGGTTCCTTTTTTTATAAAAGAGTAAGTGTTATTAGAACAGATATTTTTAAATGTAAGAGAATATTTTGTTTGAGGGTAACTTATAGCTATAATATCAGGATTGATACAGGATAGAAGTTGAGCAAGGCAGTCTTCAAGTTTTACTATAGAAGATAAAAACTCAGAATCTTTTTCATTAAATGTTGAAAGTATAAGATCTAAATCTCTGGATGAAAAAATTATTCCCGGATAGTTAGATCTACCTTCTCCTGACAAGGACCACAGAGCTTCTATTTTTTGAGGAAGAAGATTCATAAATTTTAAACAGCTTGCTACTCTCCAAGCAAAATCTCTATCGTCAACCAGAGAACTAAAATACCATAGATCTTTTAAATCTCTTGCTTCTATTCCGTATAAACTTATTCTTCTTTTTATCAAACTGAGGTAGCAGTTATTGTTTTTTTCTTTTTTTGCTATCTGTATTAAAGAATCAAAAATTTCTTCTGGAAGATAGTTGTAGGTATTTAAATAGGCGTTGATATCTTTACATGTTAGTGAATATGGAGTAGATCCGTTTTTTTCACCAATACATGAAAAATAGTAAGGAAGTATTTTTAAAATTATAAGTATTTTTTTCTTAGCTGTATCTTCAATTAATGAAGATGTTTTGATACTCTTACATATTGCACTGTACAAAGATTCCCAATCATATGGCGTATTAAAATCTGGGGTTATATTTTCTAAAAAATTCATAGCTTCAAATAAATATGATTCTGATATATCAGAAGTTAAAAAAAGTTTTATAGAAGCTATATGAAACCAATATTTTTTTATTTTATCTTGAGAAAACTCGTATTCGTTATGAATAAATTTCCAAACGTATTTATCTGAAACAGAAAAAGTTAGAGCCATATTCTTTAGGATATGAAATAGAGTAGGAATTTTTTTATAAATATCTTTATATTTACTTATAAGTTTTACAAGAGCTATATCTGTGGAACTAGATTTAGGAACTAAACAATACGGGTTGATAAAAAAGTAAGTTACAGATTTGATAAAAAAATCTTCGTCTTTATCTTTTAGATAAGAGGTTGATAAAACCTTATTTTTAAATTCTTTAAAATTTTTAAAACCACCACCTTGTTTTAATACAGATAGAATATATTCTATAAGATCTAATCTTTTAGAAGGATTTTTTTCTTTAAAGAAAGGTTGAAGATATTTTGCTACTAGCTCATGAGACATAGACGCTATTTTAGTTATAAGCTCCATTGCTTCAGGATAGTAAGGATCTTGAGGAGAAATAGATCGAAGAATAAAATCAGCTTTCTTATATTGATGAATAGATATACCAATACGAGCCATCTGACATATAAGACTAGATCTATTAAGTCCAAGACTAATACTGTAGGTGTCCAGTGCTGATATTATAGGGGAGATGTTTTGGGTAAAATAATCAAAAGCTTTATTTTTATCGGTTTCTTTTAATAAAGAGGATAGATGATAGAGCTTTTCTATTCCTAAAGAATCTTCAATCAGATCTTGAATATAAGAATCAAAATTATTCTGCCATAGTTTTAATATAAGAGAAGATCTAACAGCTTCGTGCATACACTGATAATAAGAACGAGATCCAAACTCCAGTTCTAACATATCTATTACTTCAAGTGTATCTTTTAATGATCCAAACAGGAAGGCATATTCTACAAGACGAGATGCACTTTCAGCGGTTTTTTGGCTTCTAAATACAGGCCAGGCATAAGGCTTTATCCGATCCCATGATGCCCCAATATAAACGAGTTGTCTTATTTTAAGTAGATATTTTTCATCATTAAATGGAATAGGTGGTTGATTATCTGTGGATTTATTATTATTTTCTACTTGTATATTTATTGAAGAATCATTATCGGAATCTTCTTCTAGATATAAAGACGTTAGATCAAGATCTAATGCTAAAGATCTTTTAGCTCTCAGAAGTCTTGATTGTAGCAGAGGATCTTCCTTGATAGCTAGGATTAAATCTTCACTGCTGTTAGAACTAGGTTGTAATTTAGTTTCTATCATTATGATCTACCATGTTTTTATTAAAGATATCCCTTATGTATAATTTTATCATGTATTAAATCTTGGTATATGGGATCAAAGAAAAAATAAATTGTAAAAAATATAAAAAAATTAAATAAATAAATAAATTCAGATAATTTGAATTTTGATATGGGAAATTTCAGATAGTTGTTTTGAATCTGAAGTATTGAGTATGATTCAATTCTAGTTTAAAATCAGAATATGGTTCAGCTGTTTTATGCTTGTAAAACTATGAGGATAAGGAATATAGGTTTATGAGAAATGCACTTATAAAAACTGGTGTCTATATCCTAGGAGTTAGTGTAGCTTTACTGTGGAATGGAGTTAGTTTTGTATTAGCTGAAGATATGTCTGTAGGAACTTCTAATTTAAAGATTCTAGGATCTGATAGAGAAAATGCAGATCTTGGAGAATTTGATGAGATGGAAGAAATAAAACGTCAAGGTAGAAGTAGAATAGAAGAAAAAGCTAAAAGAGAAGCTAAAAATAAAAAAGGTAAAAAGGATCTAAAAACAACTCCAGAACCTAAAAATAAAAAAGTAGTAGATAAGTCTAAAAATAAAAAGGATACTGGTAAGAAAAATAGTTCTAAAAAAATAGATAAAGAATCTGATAATGGTGTTGAACTTGACAATCTTGATGGTTATGATGATTTACAACAATCTCCAGAAAGTTCAGAAGAAGAGTTAGAATTTTATCCTACTGAAGATGTAGATATAGATGGATCAGGACAAAACGATGATTTAATCACAAATGAGGATATTGATGTAGGATTTGAAGATGATAAAGGAACAGAACCAGGTCCTGATTACGGTAAGATGTATAATGATAGATTCGAAAAAGAAAGATCTAAGGGTGGAGTTATTATGGATGATTCTTTCTATGAAACACCTCCTCCAGAACCTGAAGATGATCTTTTGAATACGGATGAGTATGAATCTAGTTTTGGATCTGGATTTTAAGTAGTAAAATGTGTATATCTAGCTGTACTAGTTTTGGTATCAGTTTAGTTGTTAGTTATGTATGGATTTTTTTTAATACTTTTTATGGAGGAAATAGATGAAACCGATTCACAGGCTTAACATTGTATTACAACTGCCACCTAAAATAGCCAGGCTTAGAGAATTGGCTTTTAATCTATTTTGGTCTTGGGATCCTGATACCAGACAACTTTTCAGAAGACTTGATAGAGATCTTTGGTATATATGCTCACATAATCCGGTAGCACTTTTAGGATCTATATCTCAGAAAGCACTGGATCGTGCTGCTACTGATTTAGGATTTTTAGCTCATTACGATAGAGTTTGTGCTCGTTTTGATGAGTATATGAAATCTAAAGCAAGTTGGTATTATAATACAGACCATCTTCAAGGAAATTGGTGTATAGGATATTTTTCAATGGAATTTGGAGTATCTGATTGTCTTCCTATATATTCAGGAGGTCTGGGTATACTTTCTGGAGACCATATGAAATCAGTTTCAGATTTAGGAGTACCTTTGGTAGGGGTAGGTCTTTTATACCAAAAAGGGTATTTTAGACAGTATTTAAATTCTGAAGGAATGCAACAAGAACTCTATCCTATAAATGATTTCTTTAAAATGCCTGTTGAAATGGTTAGAGATGAACAGGGAAATCCAGTTAAGATAAAAGTAGAGTTTCCAAAAAGGGATGTATTCTGTCAGATTTGGACTCTTACTATTGGAAGGACTAAAATCTTATTACTAGATACTAATCTTCCTGAAAACTGGTATGAAGATCAGGTTATTACCAATGAACTTTATGGTGGTGGTGATGAACTTAGGATTAAACAAGAAATGATTTTAGGTATTGGTGGGGTAAGAGCTCTTAAGGCTTTAGGATACTCCCCTCTACTATACCATATGAATGAAGGCCATGCTGCGTTTTTAGGAATAGAACGTGTAAGAGCTATGATGCAGGAAAAATCTGTTAATTTCCAAGTAGCACTAGAAGCTGTTAAAGCTGGTCAAATTTTTACAACTCATACTCCAGTTCCTGCGGGGATTGATAAGTTCTCTCCAGGACTTTTGGATTCATATCTAGCAGGGTACAGAACTGAGATGGGACTTAGTGTGGATGAATTTATGGGACTTGGAAGAGAAGTTCCTTCTGATAAACAAGAATTTTTCTCAATGGCAATTCTTGCTATAAATCTATCAAGTTATTGTAACGGTGTATCTCAACTCCACGGTAAAGTATCTAGAAATATGTGGCATGGACTTTGGAGGGGTGTACCAGTAGAAGAAGTACCTATTAAACATGTTACAAATGGAGTTCATTATAAGACTTGGTTGCATTCAGATTATACTGAAATCTTTGATAGATATGTAGGTCCTAAATGGGCTGAAGATCCATCAGATACTAGTGTATGGAAGGGAGTAGATCTTATTCCTGAAGATGAATTGTGGCATACTCACGAAAGACTCAGAGAAAGACTTATAGTATTTGCTAGAAAAAGACTTAGAGAGCAACTTCAAAAAAGGTCAGCTCCAGCATCAGATCTAGAAGCTGCGGATAAAGTACTTGATTCTCGAGCTTTAACTATAGGGTTTGCTAGAAGGTTTGCTACCTATAAGAGAGCTACCCTTATAACTCAAGATGTGGAAAGACTTATAAAGATTTTGTCTAATCAAGAAAAACCGGTTCAGATTATCTTTGCTGGTAAGGCTCACCCAAGAGATACAGAAGGTAAACTGTTTATTAAAAAGATAGTTCAGATGGCCTCCCGACATGAACTAAGAAATAAGATAGTGTTCTTGGAAGATTATGATATGATTGTAGCAAAATATCTGGTACAAGGATGCGATATCTGGCTTAATAACCCTAGAAGAAATGAAGAAGCTAGTGGTACTTCTGGTATGAAAGCAGCTATTAACGGGGTACTAAATCTTTCAATTCTAGATGGTTGGTGGTGGGAAGCTTATCATCAAGGTATAGGTTGGGCAATAGGACCAAGAGAAGGCTCAACGGACAACGTATATCAAGATCATCTTGATGCTAAGGCTATTTATGATTTATTGGAAATGGAAGCAGTTCCTCTGTTCTATGATAGAGGTGCAGATGGACTTCCAAAACGTTGGGTATCTTGGATGAAAGCTGTGATGAAGGAACTATGTCCTGGATTTAACTCTAACAGAATGGTAGCTGATTATACCCAAAGAGCTTATCTTCCATGTGTTAAAAGATCTCATGATTTTTTAGAAAATGATCTTAAACTTGCTAAAGAACTGGCTAATTGGAAAGCTCATGTAAATCACGAGTGGCATAATGTTAAGATTGTAGATACTAGATTTGATAACGATCAGAAAGAACTTAGAGTCGGAGATAGTCTTTCAGTAGAAGCTAATGTATATCTAGGAGGACTTACCCCAGAGGATGTTCAGGTTGAAATATATGAAGGTCCTATAGATGTAAATACCGGAGATATTGATGGTCAAGGAATTCCTATGAAATTTGATAAGATGCTTGATAATGGACAAGCTCATTTTGTAGGTAAACTTCAATGTACCAGTACTGGTAGATATGGGGTAAACTTCAGAGTGTTCCCATATCATAAGAACCTTGCTAACCCATTCGAACTAGCTAAGATAAAATGGATGGGAGAATAGTTTTCGAAGTTCTATCTAGTCTATAGGTACTAAAAAAATAAGTGAGGACTTTTGTATTATAAAGTACAAAGGTCCTCTTTTGTATTAAATAGAAAGAAAAATTAGTATTTGAGTTTGGAAATGTATTTTTATACACTGAAGAAGGCTGGTTTGTTTAATTTTATAATGGAAAAGATATTGTATGAGAAAATTAAATGTATTTTTATCTTTGGTGTTAGCTTTAAGTTTAGGAGTGATTTTATACGTTAAATTAACAGGGGGGTGTCTTTTGTGTAAGTGGGATAATCCGTTTTTTGTAGATAGTTTTATGGATAGCCTAGATTTTTCTACCGTTAGAGAAGATCATTATCTTCCTGCGATAAAAGAGGGTTTAAGAGAAGCTAGAGCAGAGATTAAGGCTATAGTAGATAATAAACAGACACCTACATTTGAAAACGTGATAATTCCTTTAGAATATGGAGGAAGGCTTTTTAAAAGAACTTATTATGTTTTTTCTAATTTATCTATGTCTATAGCTACTCCTACTACCCAAAAGTTAGATGAAGAAATTTCAACTTTGGTGTCAGAATATGAAAATGAAGTTAATTTTAATAAAGCACTATTTTCTAAGATTAAAGCAGTATATGAAAAAAGAAATGATAGCGGTCTTAATCCTGAACAGATCAGGGTGGTTGAACTCTACTACGATAGTTTCCGTCATCGTGGGGTAGATCTAGATGATGCTTCTCAAGAAGAATTGAAAAAGATAAATGTTCAACTATCAAATCTATCTACTAAATTTTCAAGTAATCTGTTAGATGAAGCTAGAGTTATAGGGGTGCAGATAAAAGATCCCGTAGAACTTGAAGGACTTCCAGAAAATTTTATCTCTTCTTTTAAAGCTCAGGCAGAATCTAAACAAAAAGAAGGATATTTTATATCAGGATCTAAACCTGATGTAATGGCTGTACTTAGTTATTGTAAAAACCGAGATTTAAGAAAAAAAGTATTTGATCTATATACTAGTAAGGGAGCGGCTAACGAACAGGTAGTATTGGATACAATTAATCTTAGAATTAAAAGAGCCAATCTTATGGGGTACCAAAACCATGCTAGCTATACTTTAAGTTTTGGAGCCATGGCTGATAAACCTGAGTTGGCCCTGGATCTTATGGAAAGAGTATGGACTCCAGCACTTGAAAAAGCTAAGAAAGAAAGAAAAGAACTTGAAGATTATGCTAGATCTTCTCTTAAGGAGCCTGGGTTTAAACTTCAAGCTTGGGATTGGTTCTACTGGGCTGAAGAGTATAAAAAAGCTCAATTTGATCTAGATCCTCAAGAAGTTTCCGAATATTTTGAACTAACAGCTGTAAGAGATGGACTTTTTGAAATTTTATCTAGACTCTATTCTATAAAATTCACTCGTTCTCAAAAAAGTGTATATCATCCTGAGGTTGAAGTATATACTGTATCTAACGGAGAAACTGGAGAATATATTGGGGATCTTTATCTTGATTATTATACAAGAGAAGGGAAAAATGCTGGAGCTTGGATGAATGAGTTTAGACCTCAATTTATCACCCCAGAATCGAAGTTTGTAACTCCTATTATAGTGAATGTATTTAATTTCCCAAGGGTTGTTGAAGGAAAACCATCGCTACTATCTTTGGAAGATGTAACAACCTTCTTCCATGAAGTAGGTCATAGTGTACATGGACTTTTATCAAAATGTACCTATCCTTTGGTAGCAGGTACTGATGTAGCTAGAGATTTTGTAGAGTTTCCATCTCAGTTTATGGAAAATTGGGCATTACACAAGGATGTACTACCACTCTATGCTAAACACTATAAAACTGGGGAGCCAATGCCTTCTAGGATGATAGATCAGATTCATAAAATGTCTTCTTATGGAAAAGGTTTTGAAAAAACTGAATATATTTCAGCAGCACTTTTAGATTTTCGTTGGCATTTACTCACTCAACCTCTTGTTGGTACAGATGTAAAAACATTTGAAAAGGAAGTTTTGGATTCTTATGGATTGATTCCTGAGATACATGTAAGATACTCATCCCCTTACTTTTTACATATGTTTTCTCATGGATATGATGCTAAATACTACAGTTATCTTTGGAGTGAGGTTCTTGAAGCAGATGCATTCTCTCTGTTTGAAAAAGATGGAGTATTTAATAAAACCCTTTCTACTTCCTTTAAAGATAACATCCTGTCTAAAGGAAATACCCAAGATCCTAAAATTCTTTACAGAAATTTTAGAGGAGCTGATCCTGATGAAACAGCTAGTATGAAAAAATGGGGATTTTTAAAATAAAAATAAGTTATTTTTACTAAAAATAAAAAAGAGTTTTAGATTTAATAAAAAAGGTTTTGTTTTATAAATATAAACAGAACCTTTTTTGTTATTTAATTATAAAATTGAATTTGTTTTTAGATAAAAATCTATTAATAAAAATTACAACCCTCCTATATTTTAGAAGATAAAAATCAATACTTTAAAAAAAATACCGATAAGTTAGCCTGAAGGAGTGTATGTGTAGGTATAGACTTTAGGGGAGTTATTTTAGTGTCTGATAGACTACAAATTAGAAGATCTAGATTAGATATTTTTAAAATATCTATCATAGGATTTTTATCAGTTTTAATCCTAGCTAGTATTGGATGTGATAAAGATGCAGGATCTTCTTCATCAGCTTATAGAACCACTCCTAATAGGAAGATTCCTTCTGATACTGATAACTATTCAATATCTGATATAATGGTTAAGATAGAAAACCTGTATTCAAATTCTACAGTTCCTCTGATTAGTGTTGTAGGACTTAAAAGAGGAGCTAAGCTTTTTTTATACGAGGGAAGTTGTGAAGGAAATTATCAATCTGTTATAACTCAAGATGGTTATTTTTTTAACCTTACAATACCTGATACTTATTCAGAAAATAAATTCTTTGTAAAACTAGTCTTTAATGAACTCACAGAATGTAAACCTGTAGATGGTAGTTATATTCATCTGCAACCAGCTACGGTTCGGGTGGTAGATGATTTTATTCAAAGAGATGGAAGATATCCAGCATTTAGGGTTTCAGGATTATATCCCGGAAAACAGGTAAAACTAGCTATTTATGAAGATGATACTTGTTCTTCAAGTAGAGTGAGTGATGAGATAGATACCAGTGAGGAAGAAGTTACCCTTACAGGATATAACATGGTAGATACTTTAGATGATAATAAATACTACATCAAACAATCCTATAAGGGAATTAGTAGTTGTACAAATGAGCTAAGTTATAAGTACAGGTTAAGTGTAGATTCCCTGCAGTTAGTTTACGATGATATAATGTTTGGATCTTCTCCTACAGGGGTCAGGGTATCTCGTATTTTAGATGGAGGGGTAGTTTCTTTGCATAAAGATAGTTGTGAAAATGGAGCTGAAGATGCAATAGCTGAAGATGGGGTTTTGTATCCACAGGTAGAAGAGGATTATAGCTATCACGATCTTTACCTTAAATACCGTTTTGGATCAGTACAACACTGTAAAAAGTTAGATTCAATTTATCTAAATTTAAAAAAACCTATTTTAGCTCTAGATGAGGGGGAAACTGCTTTGGATAGACGTAGTCCGGTATTTTCTGTTACTGATTTATATCCGGATAAACAGATAGAAATAAGTTTATTTAATCAGGCAGAATGTCAGGGAGAGTCTGTAAGTGATGCGGTGAATGTATCTACTGGTAGTTATAGTTTAGGCCCTTCTTCGATGCTTACCGGAACCCAGGTATTTAATTGGTCTTTGCGTCAGACTTATATGGGAGTTTCTACGTGTTCTGAAGCTGTAACGTATGGATATGAACTTCTTGTATCAAATCTTTCAGTTAGTGTAGATTCTATTTTGTCTGGGGATAATCCAAGTTCTATCAGTGTATCTAAAATTCTTCCCGGAGCATCGGTGGCACTTTTGAGGGGGGGATGTTCAGCCGAAGTAGATGTATCTATATCAGAGGATGGATCTATTACTCCTACGGTTAGGGGAGAATATGAAGATAATGAACTTTATTTAAAATACAGTTTTAACACCGAGTTTGATTGTCAACCTATAGGATCTAGATATATCTATCTTCAAAAACCAGTTATAAGTGTAAATACCCTTGAAACCAATGTACATCCTTCTCATCCTGTATTTGATATAGTAAATCTATTTACAGAAAAAAACGTGGTTATAAGTATACATGAAGATTTGGAATGTAAGACCCAGGCGGTAAGTCCTACTATTGTTACAAATACAGGATCTTATTCAATGAATCTTATCCAAGATCTTTTTACAGATGAAAAACATAGCTACTATGTTAAACAAAGTTATAGGGGAGTAGTAGTATGCTCAGAAGGACTTGTTTATAAATACGATTATGATTATTCATGTGCTCAAAAAATTCCTTTAGTAGGATCTAGTCTATCATATAGATGTACTGGTTTTGAATATAATAAATCAAGACTATATGGGTCTAATCAGAATAAAGCTATAGTTTTATCAGGAACCAGCCTATTTCATTCTATTAAAGTTTATAAGGGAACCTCCTGTGCTAATGAGACTATGTTAGTAGGTCAAGGCACACTTAGTTATCAAACATCTTTGATAGAAACTCCAACACTTGATGAGGGAGGAACTTATCTAAGCTTTTTAGAATCAGATGAATCAGGAAATGAACTCGGGTGTTATACCAGCCGAGATCCTGTGATTTTTAAACTACCTCGAATGTATGCATCTTCTGGATCTTCTGTACTTTTAGGAGTGGATTCTACTA
>CACXFL010000209.1 GCA_902766925.1 uncultured bacterium
CTTCTCCAACTAAATTATATTTTCCATCTTCATAAAATTCAGATGCTGCTACATCGATTCCTAAACATACATCTTTACCTGGTTCATATCCAGCTCTTTTGATTGCTTCAATAATTAATTCAAATCCTTCTTGATTTGATTGTAGGTCTGGTGCAAATCCACCTTCATCTCCTACTCCTGTAGCTAATCCTTTTTCATTTAATACTTTTTTTAAGTTGTGAAATACTTCTGCTCCAACACGAACTCTTTCTTTAATTGTATCCCTTTGTGGAATAATCATAAATTCTTGGAAATCTAATTTATTATCAGCATGTGCTCCACCATTAATTATATTCATCATTGGTTTTGGTAATAATGTTCCTTCTCCAACATATTTATATAGTGGTTTTCCTTCTGCAAGTGCACTTGCTTTTAATGCTGCCATAGAAATACCTAAAATTGCATTAGCTCCGAATTTTGATTTTGTTTCAGTACCATCTAATTCAATCATAGCGTAATCTAGTGCTTTTTGATCTTTAGCATCCATTCCTATAACTAAGTCTCTTAATGGTCCATTTACATTAGCAACTGCTTTTTCTACACCTTTACCCATGTATCTAGTTCCACCATCTCTTAATTCTAGCGCTTCTCTTTCTCCAGTAGAAGCTCCACTTGGAACTGCTGCTCTTCCGATGATTCCGTTTTCTAGTTCTACATCAACTTCTACAGTTGGATTTCCTCTAGAATCTAGTATTTCTCTTCCAATAACGTTTTTTATTTTCATATGCTTCTCCTTTTATATTTTAGTCTATATTTAATATAGAGCTCATATATAAATATACCACTTTATTGTCTTAAAAAAAATAGATTATGCAATACTATTCAGTTTTTTGACATCTTTTAATAGTATTTTTGTTCCGTCTATCACACATGTTAGTGGAGAGCTAGCAATTAGTACTGGTACTTTTAATTCTTCCATTAGTTTTTCTCTTAAACCTTTTAAAAGAGAACCTCCTCCTGTTAATACTATTCCTGTATCAATTATGTCTGATGATAATTCAGGAGGTGTTTTTTCTAAAATTTTTTGTATTTCTTTAATTATTTTTTTTATTATGTTATTTAATGCTTTTTCTGTATCTTTTTCTGTTATAGTAATTGTTTGTGGAAGACCTGTTATTAAGTTTCTACCTTTCACTTTATATTCTTTTTTAGATTTTAAATTATGACAATTAGCAAATTCACATTTAATTTTTTCTGCTGTTGGTTCTCCTACTAAAATCTCATAATTTTCTCTTATATACTTTATTATTTCTTCTGTAAAACTATTTCCCGCTATTGGAATTGATTTAGATATTACTATATCATCTAGTGAAAGTACTGCTATATCTGTTGTACCTCCGCCTATATCTACTACCATATTTCCTGTAGATTTACTTATTTTTATTCCTGCTCCTATAGCTGCCATTTTTGCTTCTTCTTCTATATATATTTTTCTAGCTCCAGTTTCTCTAACTGTTTCTATTAATGCATTTTTTTCTACTTCTGTAATAGATGATGGACAACATATTAAAACTCTAGGTCTTAATATGCTTTTATTACCTTTTACTTTTTTTATAAATTTTTCTAACATCAATTCTGTTAATTCTAAGTCTGCAATTACTCCATTCTTCATTGGTCTAATAGCTTTTATATCTCTTGGAGTTTTTCCTAACATATTTTTTGCTTCTTCTCCAATGGCAACTATACTATTATCTTTTTTATTTATTACTACTACATTAGGTTCATTTAAGACTATACCTTCATCTTTTATGTATATTAATACATTTTCTGTTCCAAGGTCTATTCCTATATCTTTTGATAACAAAATATATCCTCCTTTACTATTTAAATATATAGTAGTTTTATTCTTTTTATGAAAAAAGAAGATTACTCTTCTTTGTTTTTTGTATTATCTTTTTGTACTTCTTTATCTATATACTCTAGTGGATCTACTATTTGACCTTTTATATATAATTCAAAATGTAAGTGGTTTCCCATATCTTTATCTATGTTATTTTCTCCACTTTTTCCTATTAGTTGTCCTCTAAGTACTTTATCTCCCTTTTTAACATTTATTTCTGATAGACTTTGATAAACACTTGTATAGTTGTTATCATGTTTTATTTCTATACATTTTCCTAATAGTTCATCTTCTTTTATATTTGTTACTGTACCATCTAAAATGTTTATTACATCAAATTTTTCTTTTGAAGTATAGTCAACTCCTGAATTTTGCATATATGTATTATCATGATAAATTAATGATTTTTCTTGAGACTGTGCATCTGCTTTATAATCATAATAGTTCTTTCCTATTTTTA
>CACXFL010000210.1 GCA_902766925.1 uncultured bacterium
ATAAGTAAGATATCTTGTATTTTTATATGAATTTTTGTTTTTATACCAAAAAATAATTGTAAACTAAATAATATATAGATCGAAAACCAGAATAGAGAAAGTATTTTTTGGTTTTAGGATCTTAGTATGAGATTTATATATTATATTTTTTATAAGAATAAGATATTAAGATTGATACTGATCTTTGGAATGGGTATGTGTCTGTTTCAAAGTTCTTGTGCTGATATGAATCTTGATAGATCTACCTCGCATAAGGGAAAAGATGTACCTGAAGATCCTAGTGTAAAAAGACAGGATGGATCTACTCCTGAAGATATTAATATCCCAGATGTACATTATGAACTTATTAGTGAAGATATACAGTTCGGTCAGGTTGCAAATATAATTTTTAATGTACCTATGAGTGCTACAGGTACTGTAGATTTTTCAGTAACAGGTAAAGGAAATTATGTAGGACAAGTTGTTAGTGAAGGAAAAGCTTCGATTAGTATATCTGATCTAGAACCTGGATCTTATCCTGTTGTTGTTAGTTATAGTGGAGATGGGAAATATCCATCTCAAGTACTAGAAGGAAATTTTAAAGTACTCAAGGATCCTGTAATAACCATGGAAGTTATCTCTACTCCAGCAAATGGTTATGCATATGATGTAGGAGAAGTGATTAGATATAGAATAGAACTTTCTTACTATAGAAGAAGTGAAATTAATTTTACGGTTTCAGATCCTTTTACTTTGGGAAATTGGGAAGTAGGTTCATCGTTAGGTGGTAGTTTTGTATATGAAACTACCCACACAGTAACAGAGGATGATATTACTGCTGGACAAGTTTCTAATATATCCCACGCTACAGGAACTCCATCTGATCCTGAAGAGGATGAGATTGAAATTCATACGGAAATGATTATTAGTCCAACTATTAGTAGAACTGCTTCAATAAGTGTAACACTTACTGCCAGTCCTAATACAAATGTTCGTGCGTGGATGGATAATGTTACCTATACAGCTAGAATATTAAATAATGGAAATGTTACTATTAATAATATCATCGCCCGATGTAATGAAGGAACTACTGCAATGCATTGTCATGATGGAATTCAAGATGATCCCTATTCCTATGCTATTTCATCACTTGCTCCTGGTGAATATGATGAAAGACAATTTGGCAATTGGGGAGGATTCATCGGCGATTTTGGTATATTAAGAGTTAATGGAACAGCAGCTCAGGGAGATAATCCTTCGGAAGTAGTAGCTATAGCTGAAATGGGATGGAATTTAAATCCTGAGGTATACGTAAGTTTATATGAACATAATGAAAATGTTCCATTTCAATTAGGTGATTCTGTAACTTGGGTAATAGGGACACAAAATGATTATAATCATAATGAAACTATTAGCTTTTCAACTACAGATGGAGTAAACCTTGCACAATCTGTGTTTATCGATGTTCCTGTAGGTACTTTTAAAGAAACAACAGCTAATTATACTGTAACTGAAAATGATATTATAAATGGGTCTGTTAATCATGCTTTTGTTTGGGCAGTGGTTAATGCTGGTCAAACTAAAGCAGCTCTTTCGGCACCTGTGGAAGAACCTTATCCAGCTTTAGATGTTCAAGTACAGACAACTTCAACGCCACATAACAGTGAAGATTATGTAAAAGGAGAAGAAATATTTTATAGAATAACAGTAGAAAATGTTGGAAATCTAACTATTTATGATGTTGTAGTTACGGATGAATTAATTGGAGATGAATGGCATATTGAGAAATTAGTCCCAGGAGAATCACGAGATTATGATCCTAGTTATCGAGTAACAGAACTAGATATCTTGAATGGATTTGTACTTAATCGAGTAGAAGCAAATGGTACCAATCACTCAGATGTAGAAACATATCCTGGAGAAGAAGAAGATCTAGAAGTAACTGAATCCCCTCGTGGACATATTACTGTTACATTGACTCCATCTGCACCTGCTAATGGAAATTATTATGTTTTAGGAGAGAGAATAAATTATGTAGTAACAATTACTAATAATGGTAATTTAACAATCACGGATTTGGAGATTGATGATGAATTAACAGGAGATGAGTGGAATATTGATAAATTAGAACCAGGACAATCTGAAATAAGAGAAACCTACTGGGATGTATTAGAAGATGATGTTCTTTCTGGCCAAGTAGTTAATACAGTAACTGCACAGGGTACTTCTCCAGATGATGATTACCCTGATGTTCCAGTAACGCCTGGGGAACATATAGCAACTGTAGGTGAATAAAATGGATTTAAGTAATTAGTGTATTAGTCTTTTGTGAGATATGGAATTTTTTTAAGGAGGAATGAATGAAAAAAAGAATTTTCATCTGTTGTTTTTTGTTTTTATCGTCTTTATGTTTAGTATCCTGTGTGGATAAAGATGACGATGATGATGCTTGCTCTTTTTTAAATAAAGAACTAGGTTCTATTCAAATCGTAGCACACTCTAGAGATTTTAATTTTCTAAACAATAAGGTTGAATATGTAAAATATAGTGATGTGCCATCTGTAAGTGAGGAACCTACTGAGATTGAAAAAAACTTTCCATTGGTACAAAAAAGAAAAAATAATGTATTAAGAGCAACTTCTAGTATACCAAGTTTAAAAAACAAAGGTTCTGATTCTATAGGTCTTTATCCTTATTATGATACAAAATATGATTCAGCTTATTTAAAGGATCTCGAATCTACATGTAAAAAACTTTCCGGTAGTAATACTGCTTATAGAGCTAGAGTAAATGATAAAGATAGTTCTATGTGTGTAGTTGATTTATTTAGTTGTTATGTTTCTACTGCAGTAGCTTCACCATTGAGACCAGATGGTACGATAGAATGGCATGAAACTACCAGTGTAGAATCTAATCTAGTAACCTATGCTTCTAAAAAAACTGAGTTTAAAGTGGGAGAGTTTATTACACAAGATTGTAAATCTGGACTTAGTCTTCAAACAAATAGTGCGGGTAGTTATTTAGTATTTCCAAAAAATCTAGAAAAATGTACTACTAATGTAGTAACTGCTTTATTTGATAATCAAGACATTAACTATTATACAGATGGTGAAACTGAAGAGAATAATAACTACGCTTTATATGTTGATAAAGTTAGAGTTAATGAGCCAACTTTGGAAAAATTTTTAGATCATAATATATCTGGATCTTCTGCTGAATGGAGATATGTTAGGGCTATAATAGAACCAGATCCTGATCCAGATCCTGAACCAGATCCTGATCCAGATCCTGATCCAGATCCTGATCCAGATCCTGATCCAGATCCTGATCCTGATTCTGCTCCAGAACTAGAACCAGAACCATAGTTTAGGGATAAAAATTAGTAATAATAAAAAGAGCTATCTAGGATTTACTAGAAGCTCTTTTTATTATTGTAGAAAAAGAAATATATAGTTTAATTTTGAGTAATAGATTGAACCCAGTTAAGGAAACGGGATTCATCCATTATGATAATATCATTCATGGTTTTATGAGCTTTATATGCTATAAACCATAAAACAAAGGCTTTGTTTAAGTTTGAAAGAGTTTTAAGTTTTTCAAAGATAAATTTATAATCTGATTCAAATTGATCATAAGAAGGAAGTGGAGATTTTATAGATTTGTTTGCAGATATCCAGTAGTTTAAGGAAGCAATCAGGTGTACTACTTCCTTGTTTATATTAGAAGGAAGTTTTTTAAATTCAGTTAACTTCTCAGATAAATTAGTATCAGAAATTAGTTGATAAAGAGCTCTAAACTCTTTTTCAACTTCTGGTATGGATTGAAGTTGTTTGGATTCAGAAGTAAAACTTATCATTTTTACCCAATCGCTTACGTTTATAGCTAAATCTAACACTTTAACTAGTTCAGGTTGTACTGTGGTTGAGACAATATTTCCGGTAAATGAATCAGGTTCATTTTCATTTAAAAATTCATAAGCAGTAGAAAGATCATTTACTATCACGGGATAACGAAGAAGTTGTTCAAGAATCATTCCGGTAGGAATATCCCATCTTGAAGCTATATTTTCAAATAAAGACTTAAAGATTGGAGAATAGAAATGAATAGCTATGAAAGATTCTACGTTATAACTGATTAAAGAAACTCTAGTGAAAGAAGGAAGAACTTTTTGTAAGATAGAAGAGCTGGACCATCTATCAAACATATAATCTTTCATAACTTGTGAGAATGTATGTACTTTATGTAGGATATAGATAGTCCATCTTAAATGAGGATGATTAAAAAGCATAGTACCATCTTTAACAAAAGGAGGTTCTCCCAAAGCTGCATAGTAGTTACCATATTGTTGAAGAGAAAGAGTAGGATCTACAGTCCACGTATCTATATCTTTTTGACGTAAACTTTTACGATAGTTAAAATCAACTGTTTCAATTCTTTTGGAAACAATAGAAAGATATTTATAGATATTATAGTAAGAATTAACTGATGATTCTATTATTGAAGGAAGTACAGCGAAGTCTTTTTCTAATCTTTCAAGAGAGGAGTCATTTGTAGATATTAAATCCGTATCAAATATGGTTGTAAATTTTGGATTAAATAGTTTCCAATCATCTTTTGAAGGAGACGAAATGGAAGTGCTCATATATGAACCAAGATCTGAACCTACAGGTAAGAATAAGGTTCTTATAAGTAGGGTAAACATAATTCTTAGTTCATCTCTGTCAAATTGAGTAATATCAGTGTGAGTTTTTTCATAATCAATAATAGATTTTAAAGAGTTAAAGATATGCTGGATATGCTGATCGTAAGCGTTAGTATCTATATCTAGGGATACAACTTTAGATACTAGGGTATCTGGTTCTATAAAAGATTTGTTAAATACATCAATACAACTAGAATTAGTTTTTGCAGCAATTGCTATATTGGAAAATGGGAACAAAATACTAATGAAAAGAAAAAAAATCAAAATTGTCTTTTTAAACATAAGGCATTCCTTTTTGGGTATGTTAGAAAAACAAAAACATTTAATTAGAACTTAATAACTCCTAAGTATATAAGAACATGAACGTAGTTGGTAAATCAAGGTATATCGGTAAAGCATTTACACATAGTTAATGCTTTATAAATGATTAAAATAAGATCTGGGGTTATGGTTGTAATATCTGTTATAGTATATATGATTAAGGGTGAAGCTAAACCTCAACTAATAAGAAGAAAGGTAAAAAAATAGAAGAATGGAAACTAAAGTAGATAAAAAAGTATGTGCCGTGATACTCGGAGCTGGTAAGGGGACTAGGATGAATAGTAGTGTTCCTAAAGTTTTGGTGAAGGTACATGGTATACCAATGCTCGAATGGGTTGTAGAGGCTTTAATGAAAACAAAGGTATCAAGTATTTGTACCGTTATAAATGAGAGTATGGACTATAAGATGATTAAGGATATTAGTCCTGATATATATGTATGTTACCAAGAACAACAACTAGGTACTGGAGATGCTGTAGCAAGCGGGGGAGTATTTTTGAGAGGAGTTCAAAGACCTCTCTTTAATCAAGCAAGGGCTTGTGATGAAGATGAAGGAAGATTTATAGATGCGGAATATGTATTAATATGTTCTGGAGATTGCCCTGGAATTAATCCAGTTACTGTATCTGATTTTATAGATAGTTTTTTTAGTTCTGGGTTTAAGATAGGTCTTGTTGGAATGAGACCGGATAATCCTTTTGGTTATGGAAGATTGGTTCAGGATAAGGATGGAAATCTTTTAGCTATAGTTGAAGAAAAAGATGCCTCCGATCAGGATAAAAAAATATCTTTGTGTAATTCTGGAATGATTATAGCTCAGAAGGATTTTTTGTTTGAATGTTTAAAAAAACTACTTCCTTCAAATTCTCAAAAAGAATATTATTTAACCGATTGTTTTAAAATAGCTTCTGAGGTTGGTGAGAAGATTTTTGTGTATGAAGCTAGCGATTATCAGGAGTTTTTGGGAGTAAACGATCGGGATCAATTAGAAAAGATGAGCTCTATTTTAAAAAGAGCTTAACTTAAGAAGTAGATTAAAAATATGAGGTAGATCATGTGTGGTATTGTTGGATATATTGGAAAGAAAAATTGTAAACAGATTATATTTAATGGGCTTAAAAGATTAGAGTACAGAGGATATGATTCAGCTGGGATAGCTGTACTTGATGGTGGTAATATTGAGTTTATAAAAGCAAGCGGGAAGTTAAAAGAACTTGAAAAGCTGATGGATCAACTTCCTAACTCTGCAGTGAGTGGAATAGGACATACTAGATGGGCAACCCATGGAAGTCCTTCCACTATTAATGCTCATCCTCATGTATTTGGAAAACTCGCTTTGATCCATAATGGGATTATAGAAAATTATGGAGATTTGAAAACAGGGTTAGAACTTGCAGGAATTAGTTTCCATTCGGAAACTGATACTGAAGTAGCTTTGATGATGTTAAATAAAGAACTTGAAGAGGTAGAAAAACAGGTAGGTCATAATCCATCTAATATTAAACAAGCTATCATTAATACTACCTCTAAACTAAAAGGAACTTATTCTTTTGGGGTTATATATTCTGAAGAACCTGATGCACTCTATCTTGTAAAACACGGTACTCCTCTTGCAATAGGTAAGGGAGAAGAAGAAATGTTTTTTGCTTCAGATGTATCTGCTTTTGTAGAGTATACTAAAAAAGCTGTATTTTTACACGATGGAGAGTTTGCTAGAATTAGTTCTAGTAGTATTGAGGTATATAATTTTTCTTGTCAGCCTGTAGAACATGTATTTGTAGATATTAATATGAGATCAGAAGAACTGGAAAAAGGTGGATATGCTCACTATATGTTAAAAGAAATATGTGAGCAACCTATGGTTCTTTCTTCTATCATAGATAGACTAGTAGATAAAACTAACTCTTGTATCAAAGAAGAAGCTCTGGGGCTTGATAAGATAGATGTTAGAGGTATTAGATCGGTACATGTTATAGGATGTGGAACTGCATTCTATTCTGGATATACAATAAAATATGCTCTTGAAGAACTTACTGGTATCAGTGTTAATTTAGAACTAGCAAGTGAGTTTAGGTATAGGGGAGTTCATCTTGATCCAAGTTCTTTGGTGATAGCTATCTCTCAATCTGGAGAGACTGCTGATACCCTGGCAGCTTTAAAATATGCAAAAGAACATGGAGCAAAAACATACTGTGTATGTAATGTTTATTATTCATCTATTCCAAGAGAAGCTGATTTTTCATTGTATATGGACGCAGGTCCTGAAATAGGAGTAGCTTCTACTAAAGCTTTTACGGGGATGGTACTTTGTAATTATCTTTTAGCTATCGGAATTGCTTCCAGGTTAAAGGATAAAAAGAATATATATTCCAAGGTAGGTTTTAGTTCTATGTTAAAACAGATGTACTATCTTCCATCTTTGATTGAAGGGATAGTATCTGGTAGAGAAGAGATAAAAGAAATATCTAATAAATATTATAATAGTTCTAACTTCTTATATATCGGAAGAGGATCTCACTATTCTATAGCTTTGGAAGGAGCTTTGAAATTAAAAGAAATATCCTATATCCATGCTGAAGGATATGCAGCAGGAGAATTAAAACATGGTCCTATTGCTTTGATAGATTCTTCTATACCTGTAGTAGCATTGATTCCTAATGATAGGTATTTTCCAAAAACAGAGTCTAATATGGAAGAGGTAAAAGCAAGAGATGGTAGAGTAATAGGAGTTGGAGATAGGGAAAAAATATCTAAGGTATGTGAAAGTGTTCTTAGGTGTCCTCAGATTGAAGATCCTTATCTTCAATCTATTCTATCTGTTATAGTACTTCAACTATTTGCTTATTACATAGCAAATCGTAGAGGTACTGATGTAGATCAACCACGAAACCTTGCAAAATCTGTGACTGTAGAATAGAGGGATGATGATAGGATTAGTTGTTAGTTATGGAATCCGAAGCATTAAAAAATTTAGATGAGGTTCAACTTCAAGCGGTTAAAACAACCGAAGGACCCGTAGTTGTATTTGCAGGAGCAGGTAGTGGAAAAACTAGAATTATCACCTCTCGTATAGCATATCTATTAGAACAAGGAGTAAGACCTCAAGAGATTTTAGCTGTTACCTTTACTAATAAGGCTGCTAAAGAGATGAAAGATAGAGTTCTTGCTCTTAATCCTAGAGCTAGTGGAGTTTTAATTTCTACATTTCATTCAGCGTGTTGTAGATGGTGTAGAGAGTTTGGTTCTCGTCTAGGATATGATTCTAATTTTTCTATATATGATGATCAAGAATCTAGACTTGCATTAAAAAGTGTTATTTCTTTTTTTAGTTCTCATCCCGAAAGTCATTTGGAGATAATTGAAAATTTTATTGAAAGAAATAAAACTCAAGGATTAACTCCAGAGGATGTTGAAGAAAGATCTTCATATCTTAGAGAAAATATTCCACCACTAGGAGTAGAGATCTATAAGAAGTATCAGGAGTATTTAGTTGGATGTAATGCTATGGATTTTGGAGATCTGATATTGAATGTTTTGATCCTTTTAAGAAAGGATCAAAAAGTAGCTGATATTTTAGAAAATAGATATCGTTATATTCTTGTGGATGAGTATCAGGATACTAATAGTTCTCAAATAGAGCTTATAACAAGGCTTGCATCCAGGCATAGAAATATTTTTGTAGTAGGAGATGATGATCAGTCTATATATAGTTGGAGGGGAGCTGTAGCTTCTAATATCTTGGAGTTTAACTCTGTTTTTAAAGAAGCCAGGGTGATTGTAATGGATAGAAACTATAGATCCTCTTCTTGTATAGTAGAAGCTTCGGGAGAACTTATAAAGCATAACCGTACCAGAGCTGAGAAGAATCTTCATTCTGATATAAAATCAGAGGATCTTATATCATATTTTAAGGTAAGTGATGATGAACAGGAAGCTCGAAGTGTAGTTCAAAGTATATATCAAGAAAAAGATATCTATCCTTATGATAAAGTAGCTATATTTTACAGAACTAACAGTCAATCTCGCCTGATAGAAGATGAACTCTTATATCAAGGAATTTCATATCAGTTGTACGGTGCTTTAAAGTTTTATGAACGGGCTGAAGTAAAAGATATACTGGCTTATTTAAAATTGGTGGTAAATAGCTCAGATAATATGAGTTTAAAAAGGATTATAAATTTACCTTTGAGAGGAATAGGAGCTACTACTGTTAAAAAAATTGAAGCTCTGGCTCTTGATAGAAATTGTTCTATGATGGAAGTATTAAAAGGAGAACTCAATGATTTTTCATCAGCTACAAGGTCGAAGTTAGAGTCTTTTTTAAAACTTATTACTGATATTAAAGGTTTATTTACCGACAGTAGTACCGGTGTGGTAGAAGGTTTGCAGATTATGCTTACCATGATAGATTATACTGGGTATTTAAAGAAAAAGTATCCAGCTAACTATCTTGATAAAATTGATAACGTATATGAACTTGTCTCTACTGTAGGAAGGTATATCAGTAAAGATGAATCTCGAGGATTAGATGATTGGTTACAAAGTATAGTGCTATCGGATGAAGAACATATGCAAAGTCTTGATGGAGTAAGTATCATGACTCTTCATATGGCTAAAGGGTTGGAGTTTGATAGAGTTTATATTATAGGACTTGAAGAAGGAATCTTACCTCATAAAAATAATATGGAAGGAGCTCTACTGGAAGAAGAGCGTAGACTTATGTATGTTGGGATGACCAGGGCTAAAAAGAAGCTTAGTCTATATAGTGCTTCTCAACGTTTTAGATTTAACCAGTATATGTATAACGATGTTTCTAGGTTTGTGATGGAGATTCCTAAAAAATATCTTCAAGTTTATGGTATAGATGAATGGAATCAAGATCAAGGTCAATATCAGGATCAAGATTTATATGAGGAAGGAGTTAGTGTTATACGTAGAAGATCTAGATCTCAAGGTAGGGATGAGAGTGAAAATTATAATTATTCCTACTATGATTATCATAATGATGAAGATTTAGCAGAAGGTAGAACTAAACTCAAAAAAAATAGAGGATCTATGCAGTATATGTATCAAGATCATCAAGATCAAGATACACAAAGATATGTTGATATAGATACTGGTGAGCCTAGATGTTATGAAGGTCAGATGGTTTATCATGATGTATATGGAAAAGGAACTGTTATGAAGGTTCAGGGAGGATGGTCTTCTGTAAAACTTGTGGTAAACTTTCCTGGATACGGTGCAAGAAAACTTAAAATGAGTGATGTAAAATTAAGATAGATTGAAAGATAAACAAGTATTTGTAGTAGAATATACACGTGATGGTGTGTAATAAATACTACTAAATTAGATATAAAAATAGGCATTTTATACAAAGTAAAAAATATATTATTTTTTTACTTTGTATAATCGGTGTGTTATATATTTTTCTTATTAGGTAGATGGAGTGGTATTAAATTTGCAAGAAGTAGTCTTGGCTTATAGTTTGATTCGTGATTTAAAGGTAAGAATATATGTTAAATACCAGTTTGGGATTTGAACACAGAACAATATCACAGGTAGTATATTTTAAAGGTCAGGGACTTCATTCAGGAAGACTAACAGATCTTATTATCTCTCCAGCTACAGCAGGGGATGGAATTAATTTCTATAGAACTGATAATAATCAAGCATCAAGTATTAAGGTACATGTTTTGAATGTAAGTAATACGGATCTGTGTACAATGATAGGATCTTCGGATAATGTAGTAGGTACCATTGAGCACCTTATGGGAACGCTTGCTTATTTTGGAATTAATAATGCAAATATCAGTGTAAGTGGTCCGGAGGTTCCTATTATGGATGGAAGTGGAGCCAAGTTTGTAGAAGAGATTAAAAAAGTAGGAACAAGAAAACTTGGAAGAAAAAGGGTCTATTTTAAGGCTAAAAAACCATTTTCTTTTGAAGAAAATGGTAGAGTAGTTAAGGTGGAACCTTCTTCGGATTTAACGGTGAGTTGTTCCGTGGATTATCCTTCTTTTATCGGAAAAGAAGAAGCTTATGTATCATTAAATCAAGTAGGATTTGAAAAGTTTTTGTCAGCAAGGACTTTTTGTCATCTTCAAGAAATAGAAAAGATGAAAAGTGTAGGACTAGCTCTTGGAGGATCCTTAGATAATGCTCTGGTAGTTGATGGGTATAAGGGGGTTATAAATCCAGAGGGGCTTCGTTTTGAAAATGAATTTGTATATCATAAGATATTAGATTTTGTAGGAGATATGTGTTTATTTCCTGCGCCTATCATAGGACATTTTACTCTGGTAAAATCAGGTCATGCAATGCATTCAAAATTTATGTTAGAGCTTTTAAAACATAGGTTTGAATATCTTACTCCTGTAATGGAAGATGATTGATAGAGTTGGAATAAAATAGATAGTTTTATGTTAGAATTATAAGAACCGGTACTCAACTTAGTATCAGGTGTTTTTTTATTTATACTTCTTATTTATGGATGTGATGAAATAGTTTCAAATTCATGAGATAATGTTTTTGAAAAACTAATAAAAACATATTCAAGTATAGGTAAAAAAATATGAGAAATACAATTACAGTGTTATCAGTGACATTAGTATTATATCAGCTGTTATCTTGTGGTCGTTTGAATTTAGAAGATACCCCTGGTGAAATGGAAAAATTAGAAGGAGTATCTGCTGAATTAAATGAAGAAGATTTACAATCATATGATGAGTCGAACAATGAGACTAATACATCTAGATCATTTGAAACGGCTGAAACAATTATACAGGAAGAACCACAACCACCTATTGTTGAGCCTCAATCAACTGCAGAACCACCAACTCCTCTCGAACCACCAACTGCAGAACCACCAACTCCCCCGGTTCAGCCACCAATAGATAATAATCTTTTGTCTTTTATAACAGTAGATAATAACTTTACTGAAGAAGAAAAACTTACATTAGTAAATATGTCCAAAAAGTACAAATCCCTTAAGTTTGGGAAAAAATATTCAATATATAAAAAATTTTTTGGTGGGGATTCTTTAGAAGATCTTACAAAATATCTGAAAAAAAGAATTAAGTATTATATTCGTTTTGATGAAGCAGAATTAAAAAAATATTATGGGGATATGTGGACAAGGGTAGGATCTACGTATGAGATCAGTTGGTTAGGTACTATATATGGGGTTCGTGTATCTCCGATAACAATTAGTCAACTACCCATCACCTAAAGGTGACTGGGCTTGTAACTGCCCAGTTGTGCAAACGACATTTTTAATGTCTCCAACCTTCTCACCCCAATAGGTATTACTACCTATCGTGGCGTTACATCATGGGGTGATTGACTGCACCCCTTACGATAGAGCTTGCTCTATCGTAACTGTACACATCAGG
>CACXFL010000211.1 GCA_902766925.1 uncultured bacterium
AAAGATAGTTCTATTAGTTAAAAATATTAACTGTCTTTGATCTCCTATCCAAAAACATCCTCCAGTAAACCCTGTATGACCAAAACTATCTTTCGATAGATAATAATGAGATTTATCCTGAGTAAGACCTCTTCTAAATCCAAATGAATACATAGAATCAGATCTGCCCATGTCTTTTACTACAGTAGTTCTAACAAATTCTCCAAACTCTGAGTTAAACAATGTTTCTAAAAACTTTTTCAATGTCATCCCATCAGCAAACATCCCAGCATGTCCGGTTTTTCCTCCAAGATAATATGAGTTTTCATCATGTACCTCTCCTTGGATCATCTTCTGTCTCAGTGGACACCACTTACAACTAGGAATAAATCTTGTTTTATCTTCAACTTGACTGGCATATCCTATAAATCCCCCATCACTAGGAACAAAAGATAGTTTAGACACCAGTTTACTAAACTGTTTATCAAGTCCTTGTTTTTCTACTTCTTCTAAGATAAGACCTAAAAGAATAAATCCAACATCAGAATAGAGTGTATTTCCACTTGAAGCTAACTCCTGATTACAAGCCACAAAATTTAATCTTTTTATCAGATATTTTTTATCATACTTTGGATTATCTTCTCCCTGACATCTAGTATAAAAATTTTTCCATGCAGGTATTCCACTTCTATGAGACATAATATCGTAGATAGAAATTTCTTTTAATCTATAATCTAGCTCTTCTTCAAGTTTAGTTCCTTTTACAAATTCTCCTATAGAACTATGGGGATCTAACTTCCCCTTAAACATTTTATACAGTATCAGTAATGATACTCCCAGTGCTTTACTAATACTTGCAAGATCAAAAATATTTCCAGTTCCTGAATAACTTTCTAATTGAAAAGAAGATAGTCTTTCCTGAGAGTCAGTATTATTATCTGTTTCTGTTTTTAAAAAAGAGTGATTAAAATAAAAGTCTGTATACACACTTCCTAGATATTTAAGTATACCTACTCTTGTATTTAATTTAATTGTATCTACCATATTTAAATTCCACCATATATTATATACACTGTATACACCGTTCCATCTTAGGATATCATTACTCTACCAGTGATACTTATACCTACTGTATTATATTTATATTTTTTAGAAAGAAATAACCTGAGTTCCTTTTACATAGATATAATCGAAATCTATTTGATCTGGTACAGACAGGGTTTTAAATACTGCTGCCTGACGGAAATCCTCAAGTTCTAGATGGTATATTCTATAATAAGTTTCTCCAACCTGTTTTCCATGTTGATTTACAAGATAGGAGCTAGATCCTTTTGTTATAATACAAATATCCTGTAGTACACATTGACAAAGATCATTTTCAGTATTTACTATAAGTTTTCCAGATCTTGAAAGTACTCCACATTTACCATTCTTTTCTACTACAGCAACCCCATTATTAAAAGCTCCACCTCTACTATATTCTAAAGCTGTGATAGCTCTCCCATTTAAGTCTATATAACCTATTCTATCTGATTGTTTAATTCTTGCTATTCCTTGAGAATATCCTAAATATTCATCATATAGATAATCTGTAATAAGTCTTCCTGATTTATCTATCACAGCATATTTTACCCCATCCATAGATACAAAAGCTCTTCCATCATGGAAAGGAGAGGCTTTTTTAAAACTAAAGTTAATAACCGTATCTCCATTTCTATCGATATATCCGTATGTATTTCCTTGTTTTACAGCAGCGAGTCCTTCACTCATAGAAGTTGCTCCATCATAGACAAGAGGAATAACTTCTTTTCCTTCAGTATTTATAAATCCATATTTTTTATTTATTCTAACTACAGCAAGATCTTCTTCAAATGAGAATGCATAATCATATTTATTATCTACAACCACGTTTCCATTACTGTCAACAAATCCATATTTTTCATCTTTTCCTACACGAGCAAGTCCACTAGCATCAAATTCTATAATATTATCATAATAAGGAATTACGATCTCAAATCCTTGAATATCTATAAGTCCATATACTCCAGATTTTTTTACCCAGGTATACTCAGAGGTAAAATTTTTTACTTCTTCGTATTGAGGAGAGATAACTTGTTGTCCTTTAGAATTTATAAATCCATATCTACCATTCTTTTTAAAATAAGCTCTATCGTTATAAAAAGATCCTACTTGTTCATATTGAATAGGTATCGAAAGACTTCCATCTTTATATATAAAGCCATATTGACTACCATTTCTTACCCAAAAATATTCTCCTGTTATAACAGGAGCTATTTCATCATATGAATCTGACAGCACCATTCCGTAAGAATTAACGAGTTGATATTTAGCTCCAAATCTTTTTACATATGTATTAACAAGAGGAATACCCTCTTCATTACGATCCATCTTTGAACTATCAGAAGATCTTTCTCTAAGATCCAATGTATTAGTAGCTCCACACCCCAATAACGATACCATCATAATGACTGATATAAGTCGAGACATTATAACCTCACTTAATTTAATAAACTTATTACTATCTACATCTAGATTATATCACATAATATGTAGTAAAAATATGAGCTCTACTATAATCACCTTCAGGATCATTTTTAGTGTAAAGCACCTGTTTTTTTAGTCATCTTCCTATAATTTAGATCTTTTATTCTATTTTTTGTTAATTTATAAAAAATAAATTTTTCTATAGATATTTTCTCAGATCTAGGTATTATTAATTCTATTCCTCATGGGGGTATAGCTCAGTTGGTTAGAGCGTCGGTCTTACAAACCGAAGGTCTCAGGTTCGAATCCCGATGCCCCCACCATTTTTTATCAATTTTTACTACCAGTTATTTTCCCACACTTGATCTAGTATATTTCCTTATGTAAGTAGCTAAAGTATATCTTCTAAGAAGATATCTGCTAGCTTGTTAAGAATTTTAGCACAATACGACTATTTATTACTCATCGTAACTAGTAAGATCCACCGGTCCAGAAAAAGGATCATCTATCAAAAAACTGCTTTGTTTAAAATTTTTAGCAAGAAGATTTGCTGCTTGTTTTTCTTGTTCACTACAAGAACTACAATCTTCATAAAAAGATTTCTAGAGTTACTGTAGGCGGAAACCCATCACCCTTGCGGTGATGGGAGGAGCCTATAATAAAAACTCACCCTTGATTTTCTATATATTGTTGAATAGTAGCTAATGACACATCTCCGATACTACAAGCAAAATATCCGTCTGACCAAAGAATTCTCTTTTTCCAGTATTGTTTGCGTAATAAATCTGGGTATTGCATCCATAAATAATAAGTACTTTCTTGTTTAAGAATTTTTACAATATTACACACTTTATCTGTTGTGTCATAGCTTAATAAAAGGTGTAGATGATCTTTATCAGTTTCGATTGCTAAGATCTCATATCCATGTGCAATGCTTATATCGTGTATCTTTTGTTTTAAAGTATCCGCAACAGCATCTTTTAATAATTGTTTACGATATTTGGTTACAAGTACTATGTGTACTTTTAAACTGTTTTTACGTCTATTACGATGATTATATGTATATTCCATAATTTATATCTAAACCAATTGACTTAAAATAATAGGTAGTAGATCATATCTAAAGAATTGTTAGTATATCTGCAGTATTGATACATGTGAAACTTTTGATTAGTTATGTCAACAGAAAAGATAACAGTTACAGCTAAGGTTCAAATCATCGTTAAGGAAAGTGATAAACTACTACTTAATAATACGATGAGTAAATACACTGATGCTTGTAATTATGTTTCTAGCTACATCTTTAAAACTCGTGAGTTAAAACAATGTT
>CACXFL010000212.1 GCA_902766925.1 uncultured bacterium
AGCTGCCTCCATCGATGGAGCATCGTCTTGGCAACAGTTTTGGAAAATAACTGTTCCTCTTTTAAGACCGGTGGTAGTTCCTAGTGTAACTTTAGGAACTATCTGGACCTTTAATAATATAAACGTAATATATCTAATGACAGGACAATCTGGAGGAAACGAGTTTGCAGATATTTTGGTATCAGCTTTGTATAAGAGTGCGTTTACCTATTCTAAGTACAGTTATGCTGCTGCTTTCTCTATAGTAATTTTTGCAATCCTTGTAGTTATAACTACGTGTTGGATTAAATTTTCAAAGGGCGCTGATAGCGTAGCTAACTAAGTACCAAAATTTATTGTGGTGGAAGAAGAAAAGAATATAGATAGGAATATAGATTATGTCAAAAAATAAGAATGATGGAATGAGTGTTGGAATGAAACGTCAGAGTAATTGGTGGGTTCATATTATTCTTCTTATCGGATGTTTTATATGTGTGTTTCCACTACTGAGAATTTTAACTGTAGCTTTTAAACCTGGGGATGCTATTTTTTCTACTTCTTTTCAGTTCTGGCCCGACAATCCTACTTGGGATAATTTCTATAGAGTTTTGTTTGAAACAGATTTTTTTGTATGGTTATTTAACTCAGTAGTAATTACCTGCTTGACTGCTTTTATTGGAGTATCCCTGGCAGCTACTGCTGCGTATGCTTTATCTAGATATAAGTTTCCAATGAGAAATAGTATCTTGATATTTTTAATGGCGACTCAAATGATACCAGGAGTAATGCTACTTTTACCTCTGTATTTTATGGTTAAAAAATTTGAACTGTTTGATTCATACGCTGGGGTGATCGTAGTGTATTCTATGACAACTCTTCCTTTCTGTGTTTGGTTACTGAAGGGATATTTTGATACTATCCCTAGATCCTTGGAGGAAGCTGCTCAGGTTGATGGACTTACAGAGGTAGGAAGCTTTTGGAAGATAGTGTTACCACTATCTACTCCATCGCTTGCTATCGCTTTTTTATTTGCTGTGACTCAGGCTTGGAACGAATATATTGTAGCTCGTGTAATACTTCAAAACTCTAAACTTTTTACCTGGCCTCTTGGGATTGTGGAACTTCAGGGAAGTTTTGATACCAAATGGGGGATGTTTGCAGCAGCTTCTACCCTTGTAACAATTCCTGTGACGGCTGTGTTTTTATATTCTTCTAAATGGTTACTTAGTGGTTTAACCCTAGGAGGGGTAAAAGGATAGTAACTATAAGAAGTGGTAGGTTTATATATTAATTGGAAAGAAAAATAATTTATAGATAGGAAGTAGGAAATAGATTATATGGCAAATGTTATAGAGCAAAATCAAGATAAAGACATTAGTTTATCTGTTAGAGGTGTTAGAAAAGTTTTTGGATCTAAGGTGGTACTAGATAATCTTACCTTTGATGCTAAACGAGGAGAATTTATAGTACTGGTTGGTCCTTCAGGATGTGGAAAATCTACAATGCTTAGATCTATTGCTGGGCTTGAATCGGTAGATGGAGGAACTATTACTATCGAAGGAAAAGACGTAACAAACCTAGTTCCTAAGGATCGTGATATAGCTATGGTGTTTCAAGATTATGCCCTCTATCCTCATAAAAACGTATATGAAAATATTGCCTTTGGTCTACGACTTAGAAAAGTAAAAGAAGAAGAGCTTGATAGGATGGTTAGAGATGCTGCTAGAAAATTAAATCTTCTGGATCTTTTGGATAGAAAACCTCTGCAACTTTCCGGAGGACAAAGGCAGCGTGTTGCTATAGGAAGAGCTATTGTAAGAAATCCTAAGATATTTTTGTTTGATGAACCTCTGTCAAATCTAGATGCTAAACTTAGAGGATCAATGAGACTTACTATCGCACTACTTCAAAAAGAACTTAATACTACCACAGTGTATGTAACTCATGACCAAACTGAAGCTATGACTCTAGCAGATAGAGTGATTGTTTTGCACGGGGGACATATTCAACAAATCGGATCCCCTCTGGAACTCTACTATCATCCTGCTAATCAGTTTGTGGCGGGATTTATTGGATCTCCTGAGATGAATCTACTTGAAGGAAAACTTGAAAGAGTAGATGGAATGCTTTGTTTTGTTTCCTCCGGGATTAAAATGCCGATTCTAGATGGTCTTAAATCTTTTATTAAAGAAGGATCTGAAGGTAGGGAAGTTGTTTGGGGTATTAGACCTGAAAACTTTAGAGTTCCTAAAGATGATACCAAAAGTAAAAATTCAGTTGAGCTTAAAGTACTTTATGCAGAACCTCTAGGACCTTCTACTCTTTGTTTGTGTTCTTTTGGAGATACTAGGATTAGAATCTCGGTTCAAGAACCTCTGCGTCCTGTTATAGGTGAGACTTTGAATCTTGAATGGAGATCAAGACATCTATATCTATTTGATAAAGAAACTGGAGAGTCTTTAGTAAAAAATCATTAAATCAAATATTTCACCTATCATCTTTGTATTTAAAAAGATGCAAAGATGATAGGTGAGGTACTAACTAGAGCGTGTTAACACATATTTTATCTACTATTATTGCAAAGTAGATGAATCCTATGAAAATTTCGTCTAATTTATCATAGCGAGTATTGATTTTTCTAAATCTTTTTAATCTTAAAAACATTCGTTCTATAACGGTTCTTTCCTTATATTTTATTCTATCATAATTCCAAGGATTCTTTCTGTTAGATTTTGGGGGTACGACTGATATGTAATTCAAACTCTCTACTTTGTTTCCCATACATTCACCCTCATAGGCCCTATCCATGAGAAAATATACTGCAGTATCCGTTTTTTTTAATTTATCTAC
>CACXFL010000213.1 GCA_902766925.1 uncultured bacterium
ATACTTTGAGACTTCAGGAAAACGACTTCAAAAAAACATAAAAAAATTACAAGATTTTTGCTTGACAAAGGTCATTACATATCAGGTTGGAGACATTAAAAATGTCGATCGTACAACTGGGCAGTTACAAGCCCTATCACCTTTAGGAGATGGGTAGTTGACCTAAATAAGAGAGTAAAAGCTGTTTTACTCTCTTATTTTTTACAACAGTTCCATATCCGCAATGGATCCGCCACTGAAGGCTTCTGAATATTGGAAATCTTTTGTAGGAACTACATCGTTCTTTCTTCCAACAGATTTAAAGGTTTCAACATAGATTTCACACATCATATAATCAAAACCTTCTTTAAATGGATAATGAATACATTCTGAACTTCTTGCTACCTTTACCGATCTTTGCCTTCCCTTAGAATCATCATGTTTACCCCCTTGCTTTACAACCAATCCACAAACATCTTTAAACTGTACTGTTGAATCTGCACCTATTTGTCCATGGCGTACATGGTGTGGACAGCGATTACAACTCATACAATTTCCCTCCTTGAAACTGTAATTTTTAACGTTAGTTTAAACTCCTATAAACCCGTTAAAAATAAATAAAACAAAGAACCCAAAAACATAAATAAAGATCACTAGTTAGCGTATACACTAACTAAAGTTTACAAAAAGTTTATTTTGAGTTCAAGTTTTTTTTGACAAAAATAAAATTTTATTTTCACTACAATTTGTGTATTTATTTTTTTTTACTCACATCTAGAATAGATGTTTTATTTCTATTAAAATAATTAGCTGTGTTATTTTTTATAAAGTAAAGAGGAGCAGATGGATACTGGAATTATACTTGATCTTGAAACAACTGGACTTGATTATAAGAATGATAAGATTATTGAAATTGGTATCGTAGAATTTGTAATATGTGGAACTACTCCATATATTACAAACATGTACTCAGGTCTTGAAGATCCTGGATTTGAAATATCAGATCTTATATCTTCAGTAACTCATATTAAAAATGAATTTTTAAAAGGACAAAAAATTAATTGGGATTTAGTTAAATCTTTCATTTCTAGATCCTCAATAGTTATTGCTCATAATGCTGAATTTGATTCAAGATTTTTAGCCCTAAGAGAAGAATTAAAAGACATTCGTCCTCATTGGGCATGTTCCCTAAACCATATAGATTGGCATGCTCATGGTTTTAAAACCAGAGCCCTAAACTATCTTGCAGCTGATATGCAATTTATTAATCCCTTTGCACATAGGGCCCTGTTTGATTGTGCAACCACTTTTAAAGTAATATCTTCATATCTTCCTGAACTAATATCAGCTTCTTATGAGGAAAGAATCCAGATTCGTTTAACTCAAACTCCATATGAACTCTCTTCTCAACTTAAAGACCTAAATTATAAATGGGATAGAGGAATAAGGGGTTGGACTAAAGTAACTCTTAGAAAAAATTTAGATAATGAGATGTATCAAATCGAAGAAATAAAAAAAACAAATCCTCATATATGTGTAGAAACATCTAAAATTCCTTCTTTAGATGAAACCTTTGAAAATATTCAAAATGGTCTACTTCCTTAAACCGTATTAAAGTTATTGCCAGGTAAGTTTAGTTTTTTCTAAAAGAGTTAAACTATCCCAGCAACTTTTAATACCAGACATAGATCCTGTAGATTGACAGTACTGACTACCAGATTGAATACGATTAATAGTAAAAGGAGTATCTGGCATCTTTTCGTTATAGATATTTTTACGTTGTTTTTCTACAACTCTAACCTTACCGTTAAGTTCAATCATTCCTACATACATATTAATACCAGGAATTTTTGCACCATAATTACTAACTACTTCGGATATAAACTTAAAATTAAGTTTAGAAAGAGGATCTGCATAACATGAGATCAATTCATCAGCTTTATTAATCCATATATATGATGCCACCCCAATAAGGAATAGGTCTTCAGGAGAATGGAATCCTCCATTTGGGAAATTTAATAGCGGTCCTCCAGAATCACCTCGATTTGCAGCTACATCCAGTCCAGTAGGTTTATCAATCTCACTATCAGCTTTAAATTTTTCCTGACTAACCTGAACCATATCATAAAGGCAACCTCCTGATGTAACCTTATTTACCCCTGCTCTTTTATTTAAAATCCTTTTCTCACCCGGCCCTACGTCAGCACACTGAACTGTTTTCTTAGAAACTCCATTTTCAAACACTTCTTTTGTCACAGTTTCACATCCATATCCCACCAAAGCCACAGTAGATCCAAGTTCAATAGCATCGGGATACAAACTGATCGGTGTTAATTCAGAGAAAGTATTATCATCAAATACGACAAGAGCAACATCGTTTGCCTTTGTTTCACCGTTTAATAAATTATAATATTCATTATAAAATATTTTACTACTCTTTGCGGTCTTTGCTGTAAATTTATCATCAAATATTACAAACATAACCTCTACTTGTTTTGCCAATACTATCTTACCCTCAGCCTCAAAAACAACACAATGTGCTGCTGTCAATAATGTGTTATGGGATACGATAGAGGCAGTACAATTTCCTAAGACTTCACTACTATCGTTATAAGGTGTAATAGCTACTACTCCACCAAACAAAGGAGAATCACCAACATATGTTCCCCCTGTTACCTTGGTAGTTGATTTGTTTTTTATACATGAGATAAATATAACACATAGTACAACTATAAAGATTTTTTTACTCATTGTTACTCGCTCCAACCTCATTTATTCCTTTATCAACTAATCTCATTATTATAACACAAAACAAAACACATTTAAATAGTGTCTACTTAATAGGAGCATAAAAATAAAAACCACCAAAATTATTTAAAAATGCTGACTCTAT
>CACXFL010000214.1 GCA_902766925.1 uncultured bacterium
ATAAATAGTTTAAAAGAGTGTGAAGGATTATCTAATTATGTTTTTATAAAAGGAGATGTTTGTGATAGACCCTTAGTAGAAAGGATTTTTAAGGAATATGATATACGTGGAGTAATTCATTTTGCAGCTGAAAGTCATGTTGATAATTCTATTAAAGATCCATCACGTTTTATAAAAACAAATATAGAAGGTACATTTACTTTAATTGATGTTGCCTTTAGATCTTGGATGGATGGTCCAAGTAAGGTGAAAAAGGGATATGAAAAGTGTCGTTTTCATCACATATCTACAGATGAAGTATATGGAACATTAGGAGAAAATGGATATTTTACAGAAAGTACACCATATGCTCCAAATAGTCCTTACTCAGCAAGTAAAGCTAGTTCGGATTTTATCGTAAGATCCTATTATCATACATTTGGTTTGAATGTTACAACCAGTAATTGTTCTAATAATTATGGAGCTAAACAAAATAAAGAAAAATTAATACCTACTGTCATTTTTAGTGCTCTAGCAGGTAAACCGATTCCAGTGTATGGTAATGGTAAAAATGTAAGAGATTGGCTTTATGTACTAGACCACTGTAAAGCTGTAGATTTGATTTACCATAAAGGAGTTCCTGGAGAAACGTATAATATTGGTGGTCATAATGAATATGATAATCTCTCTATTGTAACTCTTATTTGTAGAATATTAGATAAAAGAAGACCTCGTTTAGATGGCAAAAAATACGAACAGCAGATTACTTTTGTCAAAGATAGAGCTGGACATGATTTTCGTTATGCTATTGACGCTTCTAAAATTGAAAGAGAATTAGGATGGAAACCTGATGAAACGTTCGATACGGGGATTGAAAAAACTGTTGAATGGTATCTAAAGTAATGATGTACGAATTATTAAAATTTTCTGTTCATGGTAATTATCAAGGTAAGTTAATAGCCTTAGAAAAGGGTGATGAATTTCCTTTTGATATAAAAAGGGTTTATTACATATGGGGAAATGAGAAAAATGTTATTAGAGGACATCACGCTCACAGAAAATTAGAACAAGTGATGGTTTGTGTGGCAGGAAGTTGTGATTTTATTTTAGATGATGGACGAGAAAAAGTTAAAATTCATCTTAATGATCCAAGCCAGGGACTGTACATCAAACACAACATATGGAGGACTTTTACTAATTTTTCTAAGGATTGTGTTGTGATGGTACTAGCTTCAGAATACTACGATGAAGCAGATTATATAAGGGACTATAACCTTTTTTTAAACGAAGTAGTTAACAATTAGTGTAGTAATGTTGACTTATTTAACAGTATTAATGTAAAACATTTAAAAATTGTAGAGTGAATAATTGTGATCTAAAGTGGTATAACTCATAAGGGGAGTTCATGTTAATAAGATCTGTTAGTGTCTTGTTATTGAGGATAGTATGTCGAAGATTTTAGTATCGTTTCCTGGAGATTTTGTAAATGGAAAGTATTATTATTACTCCTTTTATGAAGGATTACTTAACGCTTTATGTAGAAATGGTAATCAAGTCCTTTATATGATTGCCAATGATTTTTTACAAGATTATTCTTCTAGACAAAATATATGCAATAAAGATATAGATAAAACAAAACTTGATAATTATTTAAAATCTGAAAACATAGATTTAGTAATCGCCTTCAATAATATAAGATATGAGAATCTTCACCAAGTTTTAGAATGTCCCTTTGTAGTATGGGGAGTAGATTCTTTTCCATTCTATTTCGATAAAGATAAATTAAAAGAATCTTCTAGTAGATTCATTATTTTCGGTAACAATGAAGAAGATACACAAACTTTAAATAAAGAGTTAAATTCAAATAAAATAGAGCTGTTACGATTCGCTACAGATGTTAGAGCAGACACAATAGATGATGGTAATAAAATTAATATTATTTTCATAGGAAGATATTGGGATAATTTACTACTACATAATGTACGATCTGGAAATTTAACGATAGAACAAGTAAAAATACTTGATAAAGTTTTTAGAAAAGATCTTAATGCTACGACTGAAAATGCCTTTGGTTTAGCTGGGGTTTCTCCTGATTTTTGTATGCCTAAGACGGCTATTTTACATTCTATAGCTACAGCAGACAGAGAATCTGTTTTATTAGGGATTTGTGATTTAGGACTAAACCTTTACGGCCAAGGATGGGAAAAAGCACATTATAAACTTGTATTAAATTTTATACCTAGAATAGTTTATTCAGAAAAAGATTTATCATCTTTATTTAATAATTCTAGGATTTGTTTTAATATGTCTCACTTACAAGCAGGACATTGTGGTTTTTCTTTTAGATTATTAGATGGGATGGCTTCTAGTGCCTGTTTGGTTACTGATTATAAACCAATATATGATAAAATATTTGGATATAAAAATTTAATACCTACCTATAAATATGGAGATTCCCATGCTGCTTATAATGTATGTAAATATATACTAGATAACGAAGATATTAGACTTAATATAGTAAAGGAATCCCATAAAGTTATAGAATCAAATTTTAGATTCGAACATCGATTCAAAACGTTGGAAGATTTTACTGGTGTAAGCTTATTGAACAGTAATGATACAACCAAGGGGACAATTCAACAAATATCAAAATCATCCTTTATAAAGGTTAAGAATCAAAGTTATTCTAGGTTAAAACGTTTAGGCTTTATGAGTACTTTTTTATTCAGTAATAAAAATTTTACATACACAAAAAAGCTAACTTTTAAAAGCAGAATGAGATATTGTGTATGGAAATATCTAGATCAAAAATTAAGAAAAAAGGGTATTGTAAAATGAACTTACTGATAAAATAATAGTTTATACAGAAGATTATTTTGTAGTTCTCGAACATCTATTGAGAAGTAAAAACTCCCTATTAGTATTAGAGTATTGCGGATAGGAAATTCTACTTGTGAATAACTACAACAAATTAAAGATAACCAACAGTATTAAAATGTCCCTTTTACAATCATTCCGTCTGGTACATCCTTCGTTATAATTGCACCAGCACCAATTATAGCTTTTTCACCTATAATTACCCCAGGTAATATTGTGGAATTTGCTCCAATGCTAGCGCCTTTTTTTAAAAT
>CACXFL010000215.1 GCA_902766925.1 uncultured bacterium
TAATACCCGTAATGGTGTAATAATGCTATCGGATAACAATAGAATAAGGATATGGAGTCCTAATAACGATAACTATGATCCAGGCGATCACTTTGGATTATTTTATCCAGAAGACTTTAATCCAAAATACTTCACACCAGAGGACCAAGTAAGATTCCACAATGTGGCAGATGCAATACAAAAGAATAAAATTATAGATGTTGCTGCAAATGAAGATGCTCTCGCAGTAGTATCATTAGATGCTAAAGGTAATAGTTCTGTCGCTATTTTAGGAAAGAATACTCCTACTGGAGGATATTATAAACAACTGTCAAAAGGAGTTTCATCAGTTGATGCAGTAGATAACTACTTTGAAGTTACAATGGAAGATGGTGAGGTCATTAAGTTAACGGGTAATGACTAAGAAGGGATAAATTCTATAGTGATAAGAACGTTGATTAACACACAAGAACCTAGTGTAAAACCAAGGGATAATCGTATAATTATTGAATAGTTAAAGTTACAGTCGGATTTATCTAACATAAAAGTTAAGTTTATCTAAATTAAGACAGGAGATCTTACAAGATCTCCTGTCTTAATTTAAAAGTGATGTTAACTTTTAACAGTAAATTTAGAAACACCAGTTCTATCTTTGAAATACATTATCTCTATTAATCAAACGTCTTAGAAAGTATTGAATTTTGTTTCTTAAAAATCTAATACTTTGACTTTGAGATTTGGTTATGGATGTAATTTGCAATTTTGTAAAGTATAGACCTGCAATTTTGTAAAGTATAGACCTGCAATTTTGTACAGTAGAAGAAGATAAAATCAAAATATCCTTTTAAAATCAGTTAGTTAAATTGAGTTTGGACTTAACCTTCATTTTTAATAACTGTGATAAAAATTAAGCAAAAATTGGATAACTTTTAGGCTTAAAATGTATAAGGGAAGATCCTTGAATCTTCCCTTATACTACTCTCAAATCTATTCTGTCTTAGATGCTTCTATCTTCCTTTAAGATATGAAGTAGAAAAGATAGAATCAGGGATTTGTTTCAGGGTTAACTTCTTAGTAGTCCATATAGAATATTTACCAGGAGTTATTTCATCAACCATCTTAAGTTTTGTAGGACGAATCATTCCTGCTAGTTTTCCACTTTTTTCTATGTACATAGTTTTTATATGTTTATCACTTACTCCGTAGAATTTTGCTCTTACAGGATAAGAGTCTGGAGTAAGGTAGTAATCAATCTTATGGTAAGTAGTATCAGGATGTTTACTTATAAGAGTTATTTTTACTAGATCTTGTTCTTTTTTAAGATCTATTGGATCGTAATCTTTATCAGCGTCTATTTGGAATAAATCTCCCATTTCAAAAGCAGTGTTACCTATTGCTTCTTTTCTAGATATTTCTACTACTCTTTTTGAATCAGGAAATTTAGACCAGTATTTTTTTCCGATTGCAAGCATATGTCTTCCTCTTTCATAGTCTGGAGCTAAAAATTCAAGATAAGCTCTAAGATTTGAAGAACGAAGTATTTTAAGGTTATATTTAATATTTTCTTTTTTATCTTTTGAAAAACTTTCTAGATCTACATTAGATTCTGAATGATCGATAGATCTAAGCTCTTCTGCTTTTTTGACTGCTAGTTGAGCTTGTTTTTTATCAAAACTAGGAGTAGCTGCTTGTCCTTGTGTAGGTTGTGCTGATCCCTCTTTAGTAGCCGAAGGTACAGTTGGAGGAGTTAGTGGTTGGGAAGAGGAATTTTGAGTAGAAGCTGGAGTAAGGGAAGAAGATGTTTGAGAATTAGAAACACTGGTAATACTAGTACCCTTAGGACCTTTAGGACCTTTAGGACCTTTTTGAGAAAACAGTGAGCTGGTCAATCCAAAACATATAGTGAAAGCTATAAGTTTTAGTGTGATGTCTTTCATATAAACTCCTTTTTGAATTAGTTGGTTAATCCATGTATTTATTCATAGTTATCTTTTAAGTTATATGACCTCTAAAGGCTTCAGAAGGATTCCATCTTGAGGCTTTTATTCCTGGAATGAAAGCTGACAGAGAGCACATTATAACTGCAAGAATACAAACTACCAAAGTTACACCTAAACTCATATGAGGGTATACGTAGATAACTCCTGAGGACAGTGGGTTATCAAATGGAATACCAGTTATAGATAGGATAAAGACTATGATATTTCCTAAAACAGCTCCTAGTAAAGATCCTAAAACCCCTATTAAACCCGCTTCCAGTACTATGATAAGGGTAGTGGAGAGAGGACCAAGTCCTATAGCCATAAGGGTTCCTATCTCTACAGTTCTTTCAAATATTAACATATATATAACACTCATTACAGAGATTGATACAGATAGAAAGAGTAAAAAACTAATGATTCCTACTATAGATTGAAACAGAGTTTTTACATTAAGAATAATAGGGTATATATCCCACCAGGCTTTTAGTTGAAAACCTTCTTGTTCTAAGTTTTTCTTAACAGAAGGTACAAATTCTTCTAGATTTGTAAAACTAGAAGTTCTTGCTACAAGAGAGGAATACAGTGAATCTGATCGAAGTAAAGATCTAGCTTTATCTATGTGAAGATAAATTGCCCTTCTAGATACTTCTGTAAATGAGATATCTAAAATTCCTATCACTTTTACATCTTCTGCGTTTACTGCCCCATCTACCGTTTGAACCATAAGAGTTAATGGGTCTGATATATTAACATTTAAAGTTTCAGCAAGTCCCTTTCCTATAACAACCCCGTCTATAGACGAATCTGTTATAAAAGATCCCCTAATCGTTTTAGGATCAAAACGTTCTGGAGAAACTCTTTCTTCAAATCCTGGTGTAATTCCAGATCCTACAAAATAAATACTTTTTGTAGAAGAAGATACCATTCCTTCTAGATCTAATCTTTTGGTATATACTGAGATGTCAGAGGAATTTTCTAAAAAATCTTCAGCTTTGTTATCATCAGATAACAAGTTAACTCTTGTTATTCCTTGAGTAGAGATATCGTAGTTTGGATTTTGTATTTGAATATCTCCAGCTCCACTGTCACGAGTAGATTTGATCCAAAGCTCCATAACAGCACTGTTATACTGTTGACCTACTATTGCTACTACTACAGATACTATAACTGTAGACATAGTAAGAAGAGTTCTACGTTTGTTTCTCCAAAGATTTCTAAAACAATAGGGAAAACCAAATTTAAAAAATTTATTCTTTATATTCATAAAAAAACAGAATGATCCTAGACCTTAAAGTTAGTGATTAAAACTGTTAGTCTATATTTTATAATTTTTTTATAATTCTAACAATTAATCAATGAGAAATAAGATTATAAATATGGATTTTTGTTAGGATAACTAGCCATAAAATAAAAAACTTGGTACCAAGGTTAATTATTCCGATAAGAATTATATGGTGGTAAATCTGGGGTTGGGACTGTAAAATAATAGATGAAGGTTAGTAATTTAAAGCTTTTAATGTATAAATTCTGTATTTTAGAGAAAATATAAGGAATTTAGATTTGAGTTAAAAAGTAGGAGGATGCAAGGATGAAAAGATATCTTACTTTTATTATTTCTATGTTATTTATCTCAGGATTTATGGTCTCGTGTGGGGATAATAATGAAGAAAGTTCAGATTCTGGTAAAAAAGGTCCTATTGTAATAAGCGGTGGTGGTGGAAATGGAGCATATCAAGGTGTGGTATCAAAATATTTAGGATCTTACAGAAGTGAGTGTATAGAGGCTGATAAGGAACAAGGATTAGCATATGATGTATCCCTTAAAATAGAAGAAGATACACTGCATTCTATGATTAGTATATATCTATATTCTGGAGATGAGGCAAGGTGTGATGACTCTGGTCGTTTGTATACAGAAGATGAAGTATCAGAACTTGTTATACAGGGAGAATTTAAAGGTGGTCATGTTATAAAAAGTATTTATAAGTCCTTTTATGTAATTCCTGAAAATAGTGGAATTGTGGAAGATTATAATACAAATTTGGAATATGGTCGTAACGATTGGCGGTTAGGTGTTCCAACTGATTTGACTGCAGAACACAAACAAGAAATGATTCAAAAGAATGAAAGCTTCATTAGTATGGTTACTGTGAAAAGAGTTGGGGATATTTTATATGTAGCAGATTATAAATCTGTGGATGGAGCAAATAATCCAGATCCTGAAACTGATCCTGAGTTAGTTTTTACAGTTGTTCAATAGAGTAAGGCTTCTAGTAAAGTAAGACTAAGACTAAGACTAAGATTTAATTAAGATACATTGAAGAGTTATATAAAAATAGGGACACTCCATAGAAGGGGTGTCCCTTAAAGTTTTTATATGTTAATCACTCGTTGAAATTATTGAAGAAGTTTTAGAGCAATTTGTGGTTGAACATTTGCGTTAGCTAACACAGAAGCTCCAGCTTGTTGTAAGATATTAAACTGGGTATAGTTAGCAGTTTCACTAGCGTAATCTGTATCTCTTATTCTAGAGTTAGCTTCAGAGATATTTTCTGTATAAACTTCTAGGTTTCTTGAAGTACAAGCTAATCTGTTTTGAATAGCACCTAGATAAGCTCTACTTTCACTTATCTTTTTCATAGCTTCGTCTATAGTAGCAATGGAACGTTGAGCTGACTCTTTGGTATCTACTTTTGTTCCTTCTTCCCCTTTTCCTAGGTTTAGGGAGTTTTCTCCATCTGTAAACACATTCATTTTAGAAAAATCTATTTTTATAATGTTTACAGGACTATCTGATTGATCAGCTCCTTCATAGAAGTTTTTACCTACATGAATATCAAGAGGGAATCTATCAGCCTTATTACTGAGCTCAGGACCTAAATCACGATTCCCGGCAAGTAAACGAGTTCCGTTAAATTCTGTAGTGGTTGCGATTCTATCTATTTCTTCCTTTAAAGCAATGTATTCTTTATTAACAAAGGAGCGTTCTACATCACCGATAGTATCTGAAGCTGCTTGAATAGCGAGTTCTCTAAGTCTTATAAGAATGTTAGAAGTTTCCTCAAGTCCACCTTCAGCAGTTTGAACTAAAGATACACCGTCTAGAGCGTTTCTTTTAGCTTGGTTTAATGATCTAATGTCAGCTTTTAAGTTTTCAGAAATTGCAAGTCCTGCAGCATCATCAGCAGCTTTATTGATTCTGCTACCTGAAGCTAATTTTGCCATGGATTCATGAATTTCGTTTGTTGACAGTCCTAAACGACGTTGAGCAACTAATGAAGAGATGTTTGTTCTAATACGTAGTCCCATATCGACCTCCTTGTCTTGGGTTGAAAAACACTTCATGTGTTTTTATTAGATTGTCTACTGATTAATTCGACCTAGTATCATAAATCTTTATAGGTAGGAAAAAATTACACACTCTTTTTTTGATTAAGTGTTTAATTATATTATCTATTTTTTTAGGTTTTTATTCCTAACGTTTTTGTTTAAACTGGAACTTGATAAAAACTAACTGCAGATTCTAGATAAAGAGGGTAGATAATATGATAGATCAAGTAAAAAAAGCACTACTGGAAGCTCGTTCAGGTTTAGATTCTCTTATATCTAACGACTCTAGTTTAGCTAAGATAGTTAAAGCTTCCAATATGATGGTTAATACTATAAAAAAAGGGGGAAAGATTTTAAGTTTTGGTAACGGTGGATCTTGTTCTGATGCTATGCATTTTGCTGAAGAACTTGCTGGTAAATTTAGAAAGGATAGACCTCCGATCCCTGCTTTTAGTGTATCGGATCCTTCTTATCTTACTTGTGTTTCTAATGATTATGGATATGAATCGGTATTTTCTAGATATGTTAAGGGATTTTGTGGACAGAATGATTGTGTACTTGGAATTAGTACCAGTGGTAATAGTAGGAATGTAGTGGAAGCTATTAAGGCAGCTAAAGAATTGGGAGTAGGAACAGTTACTCTAACAGGAAGAGAGGGATCTAAGCTGGAAGAGTTATCTGATATATGTATTTGTACTCCTTGTGGGCAGTTTGCAGATAGGGTTCAAGAACTTCATATAAAAGTGATTCATATTCTAATAGAACTTATAGAATATGGAGTAGTGACTAAATAGATAAAAAGAGAGAAGGAGAGAAAGAGAAAAATGGTTAGTTAAGAGTTTAGATTGTTGTTTCGGATTTTATATCAGTGGAACCAGTTTGAAATACTACATTTTGAAAATGAAACATTATCTCTCTTATAAAATAAGTTTTTGCCCTTATACAAGAGCCAGGTCCTAGATTGATTTGACAGTTTGTAGAGTCACTACTGTCTTTAAAAAGCATTTTAAATTCTGTAGAATCAAAGTTCATATCATGTATACACTGGATTTGCTTGGTAGAGTTCCAAGGGATGAACTTTTTCTTAGTTCTTGAGTTGATACTAATTCCATTATTATCAATGGTAATACTATTTGGAGTTGTTAAAAATCTTATTCCTATAAGGATCCAAGGGGTAAATACAGTTAGTAGAAAAAGACCTAGAATTAACTCATCACTGATATATGGAGTTTGTTCCAGAATATAACTGGTAACTAAAAATAGAATACAACCTATAAGTCCTATAAGAGATACTTTTATCAGTTTTTGAGGAAATAAAAAGAACCTTCTCCCTTGTCCTTCTTCTTCTGAGGTAAAATACATATATTCTATATCTTCGGTTTTCATAGATCTAAGGTATCTAAGAGCATCTTGATCCTCGGGATCTATCTCTATGATTTTATGCCAGGCACTTGATTCTTCGTCAAATCTTCCTTCGTAATGATACAGGAAAGCTTTTAACTTTATAGCCTCAAGGTTATTAGGTCCCATAAGAAGTAACTCATTAAGATCTGAATGAGGATTCTGACAGGTTCCTTCTTGTAGTTCTTTTTTTAATGTTTGAACGTGTTTCATATAAAGAGAATCGGTTGTTTTGAAAAAAAACGTAGTATTTATGAAAAAAAGATTAAAAGAAAATAAGAATTTAGGAATAAAAGGAGTGTAGTAATATATATGGATAGATAAACTGATAGGATAACTATCTATTTGTAATAGGATTAATATGATTTTTTGAAGTAATCTAAAATTTACCTACAAGATTATAGAAGCAATACAAGCGGTCATAAAACTAGCAAGAGTTCCTCCGATCATTGCCTTTAGACCAAAGCGTGCAAGATCTTTTTTCTTTCCTGGTTCTAGTTTTCCAATTCCGCCTATTTGGATAGCAATCGAGCTAAAATTTGCAAAACCGCACAGAGCGTACGTAGCTATATCTATGGATCTTTGAGATAGTAACCCTTGTTGAATAAGATCGTGCATATGCTGATATGCATAAAACTCGTTTATAACCATTTTTTCTCCAAGAAGTTCTCCCACAAGGGAACAATCACTCCAAGGTACTCCGACTATAAAAGCTATAGGTCTAAAACAAAATCCTAAAATTTTTTCAAAACTTAGTGGAGTGCTCATAAAGGAGGAGGTTAGTCCTTCTAAAACAAAATTAATTAAAGCTACAAGTCCTATAAAGGCTATAAGCATAGCTATTATCTCGATACACATCTTAGCACCATCACTTGCACCTCTACAAGCTGCATCAAAGATGTTGATATCATTTGATTTAATATCATAGTTTACAGGTTGATAGGAGGTACTTTTTTGAACCTGTGGAAGAATTATCTTAGCAATAAGAAGTGCTGCTGGAGCTGAGATAAGAGAAGCGGACAATAGGTGTTCTGCTGATATTCCCATTCCTATAAAAGCAACAAGAACTCCACCAGCTATGGTAGACATTCCTGATACCATCATGCTCATAATCTCTGAGCTTGTCATGTTTTTTATATATTCTCTCACTATAAGAGGAGCTTCAGTCTGACCTATAAAGATATTAGCAGCAGCAACCAAGCTTTCTACTCCAGATGTTTTCATGGTCTTTTGCATTACCCAGGCACAGACTTTGATAATCTTTTGTATTATCCCGTAATAAAATAATACAGAAAACAGTGCTGATATAAAAATAATGGTAGGAAGAGCTTTAAAAGCAAAGTAGTGGTCCGAAAAAGTATCTCCAAAAACAAATTTAGCTCCCATATCAGACAGGGTAGACACTTTGTTTGCTAATTGTACGAGATAAATAAAAACCTGTCTTGTAACAGGTATTTTTAAGATTAAAAGAGCTAGAATAAATTGGATTAAAACTCCGAAAATTACTGTTCTTACAGGGAAATGTTTCCTATCGGTTGAAATAATCCAAGCTAAAAGGATCATTATTCCTAAACCAGCGACGCCTATTATTTGTTCCATATTTTAACTCTATCTTTTTAAAATATTTGTGGTACGATAGACCTGACATCAGAGGTATACATACTAACTGAATCTTTAAATGTCCACACTTTTTTTATGGGGGCGCGTTGTTTTTAAGTTGATGTTTTGTTTGTTTTGTTTAATGGTGGGCTTCTAAAGATCAGGGAAACATAATTGATATGTTGTAGTGATTTTTATTCTACTGATGTGTGGTTTGTTTGAGAGTTGAAGATTATGCCGGCTAAATAGGGTGTTAGAATAATTTAGTTTGGTGAAATATTAATAATACACATTTTGGAGAACTTTTACGCAGATAGAGCTGTTTTTAGCCGGTGTCTTTGCCTCTGTTTATTTTAAGTGAGGAAATAATTATGAAAAGAAATTTTATAATCTTATGTTTGGGAATTTTATTGAGTTCGTGTTCAATGTATTGGACTGAAGGAAGTACTCCACTTCCTAGGGGGAGTAAAGATACTCAGGATCAAAAAACAGCTGAAGAAAGAGCTAAAGAACAAAAAGATCTTTATGACTCAGTGGGATTAGGGGATGAAGAAAATAGCTTGGAAAATGAATCCTATGATTTATTGTTAGTAGGTGAAGAAAAAAAAGAACAAAATAGTAGCAATATACAGAATGATTACAAAGAAGTTGGAACAGAACCTGATGAAGATTTTGCCTTAGAAATAGATGAAGGAGACAGTGGTAGTACTGAAGAGTTAGCAGTAGGTGAATCTATTGAATCTGGGGTGACAAAAGGTTCAAATGAACAAAATGGTAGCAATACACAGAATGATTACAAAGAAGTTGGAACAGAATCTGATGAAGATTTTGCCTTAGAAATAGATGAAGGAGACAATGGTAGTACTGAAGAGTTAGCAGTAGGTGAATCTAGTGAATCTAGGGTTATAAAAGGTTCCAGAGGTGTTACAGGAACAGTTAGTGATAGTGGAATTAGTGATAATGAAGGTGAAGGATCTACTGTGATTTCTGATCAAGATGGTAGCCGTCTAGCTCCAGTACAATTAGATGGTTTTCAACCACAGCAAGAGGCTATTGATCAAGACTCTAATAAAAATAGTAGTGAAGTTGTAGCAGTACAAGAAACTAATAAAGAAGATAGGGTAGTTAGTATTCAAGATATTTGTGCAGCTTTGACCTATATTAGAAGAAATTTTAAGTTTTTACCCGAATTCAATAATGAAAAATTAAATTTAGTAGCAAATTTAAAAGCTTCATATAGTTATCTTTGTAATAATAACGGTCGAAATCAAAATAAACTTAAGAATAATAGTTATGATGGGATAAATACAGATGAAGCAACTGTATATGTTGATAAAATATTTGATAAGGAAAATCTTTTAACTGTAACAAGTTATGCAGCTTATGGAACCGCTACTAGAGATGATGAAACTACTTTGGAAGCCTATGATTATGTGAATAAAAATTATTGTACAACATTTGAAAGATATTCCAAAATATACGGACCAGAATATGTTAAAGATATAACAAAGTTAGATGTTTTATCTAGTTTTTCTAACACAGCAACGCCTAATATACATACGACACAAGGGTGTTCTTATCATCTAGTTTCTTCAACAATTGCTGGACTTATAACTCCTGAATATAATGGGGTATCTTTTTTATCTAAGTTTTTAGGTGGTAAACTTTTGATTGAGGTAAATTATATCACTAAATCTGTTAGTACAATCAAGGATCTTTTGACAGTGACTGTAGCTTACAAGGATAAGGAAGGTTATATTCAATCTTTCTCCTACAGATATTCTTCTGCTTATACTTATGGTTTACATAGTAAGTTTGTGAGTGCTTTTACAGTTAAAGCTCAAGAGATTACAAGAAATAGACTTCTCGCCCTTAAGGGGGTTACCAGTAGAATGAAAAATGGTGAATTGAAATAGTGGTCCCCCAGGAAATAAAAGTTCAAAATATTTTGTCTTAGAGTTATCATAAAATGTGTATTCGAATAAATGTGGGAGTAGATAGTTTCTGCTCCCACATTTTGGATTGTTGTATCTAGTGTCTAAAACATATAGGTTAGGCGATTGTAAATATGAGAGAAAAACATAAAGATCATAAACACAAGAGTAAATCTAATTATCATGATGATAAAAATTATAGAAGAGGTAAATCTAATAGATTTAAAAAAGATAGTTCAA
>CACXFL010000216.1 GCA_902766925.1 uncultured bacterium
CATAGTGAACGTAGAACCCTGTTTGGTGATACGGAAGAAAGTGTACAAAAAAGAATTGAAGCATGTATGAAAGAAGAAAATTTTTGTCCGATTGTATGTGTTGGAGAAACTTTGGAACAAAGAGAAAGGGGAAAGACCACAGACGTAATCACAAAACAAGTAAAGACAATTTTGGATGTATATAAAACTGATAAAAAACTTATTATTGCTTATGAACCTGTATGGGCTATAGGAACTGGAAAAACTGCTACTAATGAACAAGCCCAAGAAGTTCATGCACTGATAAGAAAATTAATCCGTGAGGCTTTTGGAGACGAAGTAGCTGATAGAACTAGAATCCTCTACGGTGGAAGTGCTAATCCTAAAAATATCTCTGGACTTCTCGATCAACCAGATATTGATGGAGCATTGGTTGGTGGAGCTTCACTGGTACCAGCAGATTTTGCTTATATGATAAATTGTGCTTATGAAAAATAAATAAAAGATTTTGAGTGTATTAAGAGGATATGGTAATTTATCTCATATCCTCTTTTTTTATAGCTGTTTTTGATCTTAATGATTTGGTGTGTCATGAAGAGTAAGGGTTTATATATAGTTTTTGTTTTTATTATATTGGGGGTTTTATTTAATCTTTTTTTATCAGGTAGTATCTACTCTCAAGAATTAGTAACTGGTAGTACTAGACAGATCATTCAGGATCAGACAGAACTAAGGTTTAGTTCCCAAGATATCAAAAATATGGAAGATATTTTTGATATACTTAGATCTAAATTAAAAGAAAGAAATATTGTAGAAAACTTATCAGTAATAAATCAGAGCGAGGATTCTTACGGAATTTTTTCTGAGATGAAAGTTAGTTTTTTATATCCTTTATATATAGATGAGATAAAGTTTTGTGATCTATTGGTAAGGATTAATAAGGGAAGGATAATTACTGAATTTATTAATAAGGGTGAAGATTTTGATAGGGTTAGTTTTGATAGTAAGGATAAGGTATACGTTGAACGTGTTAATAAAACACTTGTAATTCTTTCAGGGATAGTTAGAGCTTCGGTAAGTGCTAGCTCTGCGTTTGCTACCGCTCTTATTAATCCTGATACTAGTTATGTGGGATCAATTCCTACGGCAATACTTAGTGGATCGCTTGCTATGGGATTCCACTGGTTTAATGATTTATATAAATATTTTTTAACTAGAAAATCTATATTTGATCCAAAAGATCATAGTAGTTCTTCTAGTTTGTGGTGGAAACTGTTTTATATAGGAGACGGTGTTCTAAGAGATGTAATGATATCTTTTCCTATGATGATAATGTTTTCTATTGCATGTATGGTAGGAGAAGTTATGGAAGGAGGAGAAAGTTTAGTTCAACAACTTTCCGTTATTTATATTCAACCTATAGGATATTTTACTCCTTTATTACTAGGAGCTTTTAGTAATTCAATTAGTGAAGGAATGCTTAGTATTGCTGATGGTAATCTATTAAAACATAGAATTCAAAGGGCTAAAATCCGTAATATATTAAATCCTAAAGGGCTAGATCAGGATGTAACCAGAGCTAAAACTACCTCGTATATAAATGGACTCATGATATCAGTATTTGCAACCTCTTCTATTGTTTTATTAACTATTCCAGAATTTTCTTCACATGGATTTTTGATATGTGCTGGAATGACTGGTTTTGGAGCTATGGCTATATATATTACTGAGCTATTTTACAAGTGGATGGATAAAAGAAACGATAAAATGGCAGAGTGTACGAGGTTTTTTACGAAATAAAGTGGGGACGGAGAGACTTGAACTCTCACTCCCATTCAGGACTGGATTCTGAGTCCAGCGTGTCTACCAATTCCACCACGCCCCCTACGAAAAACATATGATACCATACAACGATAAAGAGTACAGTGCTAGAACAAAATGAGAATAGATAAGATTTTCTTGGATTAAAATTAAGAAAGGATTTTCTATGGTGGGGACGGAGAGACTTGAACTCTCACTCCTCTCAGAACTGGATTCTAAGTCCAGCGTGTCTGCCAATTTCACCACGTCCCCGTAAAGGAATAAACCTATGTTGCCATTCAATTCTTATTATGTCAACAGGGTTTTTAGTTAAGGATTTCTTGTATAGATGAGAAAAAATAGTATGATTTTTAAGGATAATAATGGTTAGCATTCTAGCTGTTTTTTTGTGAATATGTGCCGATATAATAATTTCTTCAATGACATATGGGGAATTTTGTTGGTATTATAGAGG
>CACXFL010000217.1 GCA_902766925.1 uncultured bacterium
ATATAAGTTTTTAGCCTATATAGTTTCTTTTTCTATATTCTAGTTATAAAAATATTTACTTATTAATCATCGTCATCATCGTCATCATCATCATCATCATCATCATCATCATCATCATCGTCATCATCGTCATCGTCGTAATCATCATCATCATTGTCACTTCCAGAATATTTTTTCAACTTACATGATCCATCTTTATAATAATGATATATGTATGGATTTCCATTTTTATATACACACTGTCTACCGTATTCATTACTATCTAGATCACTATCATCATCAGAATCTTTACAACCTTTTTTTATTTCAGTATCAGTACATTGTTCTTCATCACAATCGTACATATAACCTTCATCAATACACTCTTTAATAGGATGAATTAGTGCTTCTATATCTGAGTCTTGTTGTTTAGGTATAGATAAAGGAACGTTTTTAAGACAAGAGATAAGTCCCATTGATAAGACAAAGCTTAGTAATAAAAAATAGATTTTAACACGTTTCATAAGCACTCCATCAACATCCGAAACCTGTATCGGTTTCACCGAAGGATATATTCAGTTTTTTTATTTTTTCTTTAAATAACAGTAAGTTAATATCAATTTTTACTGTAACAAAAGCAGTCTCAGACTAAAAACACACTATTTACTACCCTTAATTTTTCTAGAAAAAACAAAGCTTTAAATTATCTTTAAAAGTCGATTAGATGCGATAAATTCAGCAGCAGATCCCATAACCAAGACAAAAAAGACTTCTTATCTTCAGGCTTAGATTTAAAAGACAAAGTAGAATGTTTTCTACCGTTACCATACACTCTAGAGCCCCTAATAGGTGCATAGTTGTTTTGAGAGGAAAAACATTCTTGCTGATGAACATTAGCCAGATACTGATTTTGTCTTTGGTATTGATTCATAAAAAAAACTCCCAATAACTTCCCTAGCTCAGCTTCTGGGGATCTTTCGGCAAAATGACAAAAATCTTAATTTTTTTTAAAAATCGATTAGATACACTACTAATTAGGTTTTAAATTTATACATTTCTCCTCCTAGGGAAATCTGTTTTTATAAAAATATCAAATTTAGATTTAAATTTTCCGTCTTAGTTTGTAAGATAACTCGTCGTTTATTTTAATAGGTATAAATAGATAGATTAAAATATAGTAATATATGAAACCTCAATGGTTAAAACAAAATATTCCTTCAGGTAAAGAATTTTTCGCATTAAAAAAATCTTTAAGTTCATGTTCTATAAACACAGTATGTAAAGAAGCCCACTGTCCAAACATAGGAAAATGTTGGAAAAGTTCTACTGCTACCTTTATGCTTCTTGGTGCCACGTGTACCAGAAACTGTAGGTTTTGTGGAGTGTGTCATGATAGAACTCGTCTTTGTCCTCCAGATCCACTCGAACCCGATCATCTTGTAGAATCAGCCATCGGTATGAACCTATCTCATATAGTTATAACTATGGTTACTCGTGATGATCTACCAAATGGAGGAGCGACTCATCTTGTTCGTACAGTAGAAGCAATTAGGTCAAATGCTAAACTTAAAAACACTTCCGTAGAGCTTTTAACTAGTGATTTTAACGGATCTTATGATTCTTTAAACCTTCTACTATCTTGTGATTTTGAAGTGTTTGCTCACAACCTTGAAACGACCAAAAACCTTACTCCTCAAATCAGGGATCCACGAGCTTCATACACTAAATCCCTTTCGGTACTAGAATATGTAAAAAACCGAGCTAAAAAAACAGGTAAATCCCTTTTTACTAAATCTGGTCTTATGATAGGACTTGGTGAAACTCTATCAGATATCAAGGAAGCTATCCATGATCTATCCTCAGTAGGAGTAGATCTTTTAACCGTAGGTCAATACCTATGTGTATCTAAAAAGCACCCTCCAGTAGAAAAATATTGGACTCCCCAAGAATTTGATGAGATTGCCTCGATTGCTACAGGTTATGGCTTGATAGTTCAATCTTCACCACTGGTAAGAAGTTCTTTTAGAGCAAAAGAGATGTACCAAGAAGCTCTGACCAGGTATCAGAATAAAAACTAAATTAGAATGTTCTAAATTTAATACTTACCATATATTTAGAAACAAGATCAGACTCTGTTTCTACATCAGAACTAGTATGATATAGATTATACGGAACGTATCTATACCTTTCTTCACTTATATAAGCTACTCTTAAAGAAAATATTTCTGATTCAAAAGACGCAGAAACAGAAAAACTATTTTCATTAACAGCTGTTCCTAATTTAAACGGAGTATCTTTAAAAGGATTACCAAACAAAAGTTCAACCCCAGTAGACAGCAGAGCTTTTTCTTTTGGATTATAGTAATAGTTATCTCCCATAGATACATGGATATTATCCATAACAGTATGGATAGATAGGGCTACACGTTTAGAAAGTCTAGGAGTAATTCCAACTCCTACTTTAAGATTAGTACTATCCACAACAAGTTCGCTATCAGGATCTCTTATAGATTTATCTTGCATTGTAGCACCACATATCTTCTTTCCTGGATATTTTCCAAGCCAGTTTTCATAACAATCTGTAGATAGATTTTCAACCGTTACAGAAAGGGTCGGTAACCAAAAATCGTGGATAGATAGACTAAACCCGAGATCTACTCCCCACATTATTCCTCTATTAAATAATTTATTGATATCATCTTGTCCATTAGATTCAGCTACATTTGCTATACCCGTTCTATTCCATCCCCATACCTGAGTAGCAAGTATAAATCTATTCGGAACAATAACGAGTGGTAAGTTAATAACTAACCCAGTATCAGAAATTGTAGAAAGATAATCTATTTGTTCAGGCTCAACTTCCATAGAAGATTTTACCTTCACACTATCATGTAAAAACTTAGCTTTAGAAAAAAATCCAAAATTCAAAGAATAAAAATTATCTCCTATATCAACTTTTCCAAGTAACATCAAAGAACTTTGTTTGAGCTCAAAATCTCCTGCCTTATCCATAAGTCCTTCTATTCCAGAAGGAGAGGCTATAGAAACCATTGAATACAGAGGAGCTCCCCCTCCTTTATTTAACTCTGTAGTAATACTAAAAGAAGATTGTTCAAAATGTTGAGATCTTCCAGAATACACATTACTTTTAGAGGTAACCACTGGACTTAAAGACAGAGCTACTTCATCAGAACTTGTTGCAAGTGCTGATCCAAGAGAAGATCTAGATTCAAAATCCCCTAGATCATATCCAAACGCACAAAAACAAATACACATACAAAAAAAGGATACAACTACTCTAACACACCCAAAATTCCAATCATGATATTGTTTAGTTTGCATGTTTTTACCTTTTATTTGATAACTCTAAAGCTTCAACCAGGGTTTTTAAGTCTTCATTTTCTTGTAATAGTTTATATTTTACTGAGCTAAATTCATCGATTTTACTTTGCAAAGATTCTATAATTTTATCTTTTTCTTCAATCAGAGCTTCTTTACTAGCTACCAGTTTTTCAGTAGAATCTACAACCCTTTTAATAGATTCTTGGGTTAATTTTAAAAGTTCTACTTGTTCTTGTTTAGATATCTTCAAGTTTTCTGCAAGTATTGCAAGGTATCCCATTGTAGAATCTGGTTCTATATTAGATACCGAAGGTAGAGAAAAATCCCTGGATTGGATTTGAGGTTGAACTTGTGTCTGAACTTCGGCTTGGATTTGAGGTTCTTTTATAGTAGTAGCTGATACTGTCTTTTGAGTCTCTACATTAATATTTTCTTTTTTATCTTTAGCTACAGTAGAAAACTGATTAGTATTATTATTCTGCTCTGTACTGGTTGTTATACTTTCTTTTTCTGTACCTATTGAATTAATCTTTGAATCATCTTGTTTTAAATTAAGACTACTACCAGTTTCTTCTTTTTTTAGATTATTAGTATCAACTTGTATCTGATCGATATACATTCTATCTGTGGACTCATCTACTAGACTAACACTAACATCCTTTAACTCTATACATAGACCTTCTTCATCTGAGTACTCTTCTTCATCTCTAGCAAATCCCGAATCTGATTCATCATATATGTATATTTCTCCTCTTTCAGATCTTGAAATAAGTTCTCTGTTTTTTATTTTTTGTTTTATCTCACTAAGACTTAAATTATGTTTTTTTCCGTATGAGGCAATATCTACTCCATCTATATCACTAGTAGAAATCTCTATACTTTTATCATTCCCACTTTGATCTAAATCTTTTGTTTTATCCCTATCCTTACCCTTATTTAGATTCTTATTTTTTTTCTTATTAGATCTAAAAATATCTAGATTACCCATCATACAAATCCTCATCTTACTTGTAATCATCAGGACTAAAAGACAGATACTTCCTCTATTCTATCTTTACAGTTTCATATATATTATAAGGGTAAATTGAATTTTACACACTAGTTATTATACAAAACAGATAAGTTTTATCATAAATCTTTATACCTACTAATCCTTAGATTTAATTAAAAAAGATAAAAATCAGACATTTTTTATACTTTTTAAAAGACAAGACACAACAGTTACTATCATAATATTAGGAAGCCAAGCGGCGAGTACCACAGGAACAACATGTTGATTTCCTAGCATTGTACTAAAAGTCAGAGAAAACCAATAACTCATGCCTAGAAGAATTGCAAACATAATTCCAGATGCCATCCCGGTACTTCTTTCTGATTTAAAAGCAAAAAACAATCCTATAATAGATATAAGAAGTGAAGCAAAATAAAAAGCAATCTTACTATGGTAAGCTATATCGTATCCAGATATAGTCATCCCATATTTTTTACGTTGTTTAATTAACTTATCAAGTTCTGAAGCTGAAAACTCTGAGATTGAGGTTACATTTTTTTGCAGTCCTGTAGGATCCGTAGGAATTTTAAGTTCCATATTTTCATAGATTTTTTTATGTATCTTACTAGCTTCAAAATTAGTTTCCAATACGTTATTTAAAACCCACAGTTCCTTATCATCATCATAGGTTGCTGATCCTGCTTCTACTACTCTTTTAAAATTAAACTTATCATCTACTTCAATAATTTTAATTATTTCCATACGATTTAAAGAAGAGTTATATTCTTCAAAATTATAGAACACCTTACTATTATTATTAAACCACTGATTTGCTCTAAATATAGTTTGGGGTTCTTGCTTTTCTATAATAACATCTTCTAGATAGTTCATCTTTTTCATACATACTGGTGTAATATATTCTCCATTTACTGCAGCAAGAATGGTAAGAACAAGTCCTCCACACAAAATAGGACGAGCTAACTTTACCGGTCCCCATCCTACAGCTCTCATAGCTGTAATCTCATTACTTTTATTCATTATTATCATTGTAACAACAGAGGATATCAGGGAAGCTACAGGAAGCACCTGCCCCAAAACTTCAGAACTATGGTACAGATAATACCTAGCTATCATAGAAAAATCAGCCTGATACTTTGAAAAATACCTGGTAGATCTAGGTAAAAAATCAAAGATAATAAACAAACTGATAGCAAGTACTGTTATAAAAAAAGCATATTTAAAAAATTCTTTAAGTATGTACTTAAATAATATCATGTATATCCTTTATAATGAGATCCACTCTCTTACCCCTACTACTTAGAGGTTGGTTCCGTTTGATTTTGAACTGGAGGAGGTGAACTCGTTCCTTTATTTTGTTCTTGATCTTCTTTTTTAGGCTCTGGAGAATTTTGAAGTGCTTGAGCAACTATTACAGGATACCCTTTTTTAATCACATCGAGTTGTCCAAGAACATTAAGATATTTAGGTTTTACCTTATCTAACCACTTGTCTACAAAACTTATATGAGTGAGAACCACAATAACTCTAGCAGAATCTGAACTTATCACCGCATAGGTTGCATATTCCCCAATCTGTTCAACCTTACCAGTTATAATAATATTTTTCCCAATCAGATCTCCATTATCAAGGTGTACTTTCTTCAAAGTTACCTTACTAGCATCTTCTATTAGAGTTCCTCCAAATTTTTCAAAGACATAACTGTCTATACCACGTCCTACAGCAGAACAAGAACAAAGAACAGCCAAACTACTAACAAATATTAAACAAACCAAATATCTCATAACTTACTTGCCTCAACCAAACACCTACCACCGTGTATGATCCTCTATTTTTTCTCTCCCCTCTATAATACCAACAAAAATCCCTACATGTCATTGAAGAAATTACTATATCAGCAGATATTCACAAAAAAACAGCTAAAAATACCAACCACCATTATACTTAAAAATCATACTATTTTTTCTGATCTATACAAGAAAACCTTAACTAAAAACCCTGTTGACATAATAAGAATTGAGTGGCAACATAGGTTTATTCCTTTTGGGGACGTGGTGAAATTGGCAGACACGCTGGACTTAGAATCCAGTTCTGAGAGGAGTGAGAGTTCAAGTCTCTCCGTCCCCACCAT
>CACXFL010000218.1 GCA_902766925.1 uncultured bacterium
GATCTTGAAGACTTAACTAATGTTAAAGAAATTTATCCTGGAGATGGCTGTTTTATAGCAGTTACAGAAGATAACACCACTGTAGGTTGGGGAGATATACGTGAGATAGAAAACCTCATAAAAGAAGTAAGACAAAAACTTCACTTACCTACCACTACAAGTACTGATACCAATTCTTCAACTACTGCTTCTGAAGTATCAAAGGAAGTAAACGTAGTAAAATCTCTTATGATAGAAGGACAACAAGCAGTAGTTCTATACGACAATGGTTATGTAGCTACAGCTACTATTCCAGGATTTGAAAAATATTTTTCCAAAGTTAAAGATGAACTTTATGACATCGTAGATATTCAAAATACTGACAAAATTTTTGCAGCTTTAAGAAAAGATGGAAGAGTTTTAATGTGGGGACCTTCTGTTAAAGAATCTAAATATGATAAGATTGAACCTCTTTTATTAACTGGTGTTAAAAAGATAGTTAGTACTTTACTAGATATTTTAATTCTAAAAGAAGATGGAACACTCTTTAAGTATGGAGATTCTACAAATAAAGTTAAATATAGCAACGTCAAAGATGTATTCGTTAATGAAGAAAAAATGGCAGTTATAGTTGTAAAAAATGATAATTCAACTGACAGTTGGGGATCAAGATGGGGAATAAGTGTACTTTGGAATGAGATAAAAGATCAACTTGATCTTGATAATGATAGCTCTTCTACCCCGAAAGATTCTCAATAAGAAAAAGAAGAAGATGATGGTGAAGCTATGTTGTTAGATCTTTAAAAATATAAAGGAGTTTAGGTTTAAACCATTAAGGAGTTAACTACCATGAGATTTTTTGTTTCATTAAGTTTAGTGTCTTTAATATATTGCCTTACCACTAGTATAGCTAGTGGTAAGGGTATAGATGTAAATAAATTAGACTATGTTCTAACTAAAACCACCTACTCTATACCTTGTATCTCAGTATTTTCTAAGGACATAAATACATCTAATGAAACCGAAAATCTTTCATCAACCACCCCACCTACTTCTAACTTCAACCAAGTTACTAGTAGTCAAGTTTTAAATCCTAAATCAAAAAAAGTAAAAAAAACTCTTAGTATAGAAGGAGTAGTTACTGTTACTTTATATGAAGATGGAACCCTACACTCTTCTTCCAATGAAGAATTTGATACCTACTTTTCTAAAGTTTCTGATAAACTTCATGACATAATAGATATTCAAAAAACAGACAGAGCTTTTGCAGCTCTTCGTTCTGATGGTTCAGTAGTTAGCTGGGGAGATCCAAACTTTGGAGGAGACTCCTCTGTTGTATCCTTAGATCTTAAAAGTGGTGTAAGATCTATTATTGCTAGTAGATCTGGTTTTATTGCTATTAAAGAAGATGGTTCCATAGTTGATTGGTCAGATCGTAGCTGGATAGCAAGTTTTTTAAAACGTAACTATAACATAGATAAAGTAAAAGATATTATTTCTAACGGTTATGCATATGCAACACTTACACTACAAGGTTCTGTTATAGTCTGGGGAGATCCTGAAGATGGTGGTGAGCTTTATGATCTACAAGATCAACTCTCATCTGGAGTAGTAAAAATCATAGGTACTAACACTGTCTACGGTGGAGCCTTTGTAGCCTTGAAAGATGATGGATCGGTTATTACCTGGGGAGATCCTTCCCTGGGAGGAAATCCATTTAACTTATCATCTAAATTAAAAAGTGGAGTTAAAGATATCTTTGCTACCAGTCAAGCTTTCTGTGCTTTAAAATATGATGGAACGGTTATTAGTTGGGGAAATGAGTTCTACGGAGGAAACTCTTCCAAGGTTAAAAAGAAGTTAACCCATGTTAATCAAATATACTCAAACGAAACTGCTTTCATAGCTGTAAAAGATGATACTACAGCTATAGGTTGGGGAGACACTGCTGGTATAGAAGAGCTTATGAAAGAAGTAAATAAAAAACTTCAATCTTCCATTAGCTCTTCTTCCACTACTACCAC
>CACXFL010000219.1 GCA_902766925.1 uncultured bacterium
CCGTAGAAAATCAAAAGGAAAAGATCTTAGATCAATCTGGGCCTGTGGATGAGAATAACTTTAATGAAGTGAATGGAGTTAATGGAATTAATGGAATGGAAGAAAAGATTCAAAAAAATGAAAATAATATAGAAGAAAATACTAGCTACGATCAAAACATAGAGGAAGGCTTACCAAATAATATACCTTCTACTAACACGCAACAAAGGGGAGATGAGTAGTTATAGAAGTGATAGAAGTGAAAAAATAGAGTGATTATAAATTAGATAAGATATTTAAATTGGATTATTTATGAGTGATGGCTTAGAAGAGTTTTTATTAAATTTTGAAAAAGAATTTAGAGGATTTATTGATAGAACTTATCCAGGTAATGATCTATGTGGAAAGATGATTAACTATGCTTTAGGGTCTCAAGGAAAAAGAGTAAGACCTTCTCTATTATTTTTAACCTTTAGGTTATTCTCAAAAGATGTAGATTATCTAAAAATTATTCCAGCAAGTATAGCACTTGAGATGATTCATACCTACAGTTTGATTCATGATGATCTTCCCTGTATGGATGATGATATGCTTAGACGTTCTCGCTATACAGTGCATGTTTTATACGGGGAAGCTCAAGCTGTTTTAACAGGAGATGCTATTTTAACAGATAGTTTTTCTATTATCTCGGATCCATCAAAATTTGGATTAGTGGATCGGATGAGTAGTGAAGTAAAACTACAACTAGTATCACAACTATCAAGTGGAGCAGGATCAACAGGTATGGTTCGTGGACAGGTTCTTGATATTTATGCTACGGATATGAAATTAGAATCTGAGAGTCTAGTAGAACAGATCAGGTTGAATAAAACAGCAAAACTAATTCAAACAGCAATGAGTATGGGAGCTTTATTAGGGGATGCTTCTGATAAAAAATTAGAAGAGGTTTTTAAAATAGGAACTCTTTTAGGAGAAGTATTTCAAATTCAAGATGATCTTTTGGATGATACAATCAAGACAAAAACTCCAGGAAAAGATAAAAGGAGTTTTAAATTAACAGCTCTTACTAATAACACTAGGACAGATTTAGTAAGATATGTTAGTCTATCTATGGATAAGATAAAAAATAAAATAGAAGGGTTAGTTAAATCAGGTGAAGATTATGAATTTAAAAAATATATCAATCAACTTATGTCAAGGACCTATTAATTTTAAACGAGTATTTATTTTTAGTTTAATTTTTATTTTTTCTTTAAGTTTTAATTCATGGCTTTTTGGATGGAGTTTGAGAAAGGATTCAAAAAGTAAAGAAGATAAAAAGAATCAGGTAATAAGCGAAGAAAAAAAAGATGATTCTTTTACAACTAAGGTTGAAAGAATTAGAAAAGCTATTTTTGACAAAGAAAAACTAGGATGTAAGGTAGTAGCAAAAAGTTTTGATATAAAACTTTCAGAGTATGATCCAAAACTTGAATCTCTTATCAGTGGGGTTATGGAAGATCTTAAAAAGAAAGATAGTTCATCTTTGGTGAAAAAGTTTCATCCCAGAATGAAGGTTAGTAAATATCATGTAAAAACAAAGATTTTTGCAACACTTTCCTCATATATTTTTACAAATCCAAGTTATAGCTTGTATCGGGTATGGGCTCTTAACGCTAAAGGACGAGAAGGAACTTCTATAGATTGTGATGCAGAGTACAGTATGAATCCTCATTATGGATATGATCTTCAGTTTGGAGTATGGATTCAGATAATGTCAGATGTAGAGTTGGGATGGATATATACTACGGTAGTTCCTTATAAATCGGATTGGGTATTAGCTTCTTTTGATGTAAGACAACTTAGTAGTGAAGAAAAACAAGCAATGGATTGGGATCAGGAAGCGAGAAATGATTATGATAAAAAACTTTTTAATCTATCGTATCTAAAATTTGATGTAGCCAGAAAACTTAGTTATACCGGAGGATTTGTTTATGTAAAAAATCTAGATGTGGTAAAAAACGATATTTATGCTAGATTTTCTGACTCTAATCCTTTGATGGAATTTTTAAAACCTTTGGTAGAAGGAAGAACACTTCTCAGGGCTGAGAGTAATTTTGCCTCTAATGGAATGGGAATCTTTATTAGATATGGAGTTACTTGGAAAGAATCAGATAACAGTTTGAATGGTCAGTGTAAACGAATAGCTAAATCTATCTTAGATATCAAAGAGTTTTCTACGGTTAAGGGAGTTATGTGTTCGTTCTCACTTCCTGGAGAAGATCTGACTGTAGATGGAGCAAGGGGAAGTTTGTATATTCCTAGAGAAGTTCAAACCAAAAAGAAATAAAAAAACAACTTTTGTACTAATAAAAGTGGAATATAATTACACATTTGGGTGATACCTGTTTTATTGTATATGAAACAGGCTTGATATGGTTTTTTTTATCTGATATAAGGCCCGAACAAATAAACTTAAATTACAAAGTAAATTTTTAGTAGAGGATGTGATGATAAAAAAAATCTTTAAATGTATTCTCTTATCTAGTTGTTTTTCATTAATTATAAGTTCGTTTTCTCTATACGCTACTGAGTCTGGCTCAGAGAGTCATAAAGATGGTAGAGTTAAACTCTTAGTAGGAGAAAATACCACTAAACAATTTCCATCTGTAATTGAAATAGCGATAGTATATCGATCTCAAACTGTGGAATTTGAGAATCAGTGTAGTGCTTCAGTAGTATCTGATAAAGATGTATTAACCGCAGGACATTGTGTGTTTAATAATTTTGATGGAGCTAAACTACAAGCTGTAAGATTTAATAATATAGAATCTACAAAAATATATCAAAGTCCGGATGTTGGTCAGGATGAAGCTATTTCTAAAGATAAACAAAATAGTAGTGAAATAGAATCTTATTTTGCTGCATCTGATCTAGCTGTAATTTCTTTTCCTGAAGGTACTTTTAAAAAATATAAAAAAATGAAAGTAGATAGTAATTTATCTATGGAGGAAGAGGAACCATTGATAGCAGTAGGTATTCACAAGGAACCTTCTCATAGTATAAAAACCATTGTAAATTATGACAAGTTTGGAGTCTATGTTTCTAAGATTCGAAGAGGCATTGATATTAAATTAAATTTCCCAAGATATGTTATGCTACTAGATAGTGTTTTACCTTATTATCCACTAGCAGGTCAATCGGGTGGAGCAGTTGTTTTGAAAAAAGATCCAGATACTTTAGTTGGAGTATTTTCAAGAATTGTTAAAGGGAAAGATGATGATGGAAAACAAGTTTGTTATGGTATAGTGACTATGTTAAATCATCCTTTGAATTTAATTTTCTTACGTATGCTTGTAGAAGATAAAGGTGTTAAAATAGAAGGAATGAGTAAATAGATTGATCTAATAACCTATAATTTTAAGCCATAACCCATTAAGGTTATGGCTTAAATAATATTTGGCCTAGTCTTTTACATTAAATCCTAGAAGACATAGACCTTTCTTATAAGATTCTTTTTTCCAGGATACAATACCTTGGTATACCTCATCTGGGACTACCCATTTAAAATTAATAAACTCATCATCTATATCTTTAGTAGGTGGAGTGTAGTTACCAGATTCATCGGTGTAATCACCGTTTAACTCCAAAAGAAACCAACGGTGAGCTTGTCCATCATAAGGAACCTTGTCCTCTGGATAGGAAAGTTTATTAGGAAAAAGATAGGTTGTAAGATCAGAAGAAACTTTAAGTATTTTAAAATCATCGGTACCTATTTCTTCCCTCATCTCTCTTTTAATTCCATCAGTTTCACTCTCTCCTTCTTTAAGACCTCCTTGAGGAAACTGCCACTGTCCTGGGGCATCTGAACGTTCTCCGACTAGAACCAGCTTATTTTTATTTATAACTACTCCTACTACTCCAGGTCTGTAATTTAATGTCATAAATTATCCTTTTTTATAAAAAAAATAAATACGATTTTTATGTATAAGTATAGTACGTTTTCACGTTTTTAACCGGTGCATGATATAATATTTATAGGAAAAACTCTATAGTTAATGATAAAAACAAGGGTTCATATCATGAAAATTTATTTAAAAATTCTTTTAAGTTTCTTACTTATGTCTGTTTCTTTAACGCAACTATCCGCTGCTATATATATATCTGCAGATGGATCTTATGGAAAAATAAATAAATATCTTGAACAAACTTTGAGTGTTGGAGCTAAAGGATCAATTGCAGCAGATATTAATTCTAATTTTAGAATCAGCTATTCTTATAAGTATGGAATTGATAAAACTCATGGATACCAGGATTATACTGCTGGAAATACCGTATATTTATATAAAACAAGCTCAAGAACCCTTACAAGAATTCATGCTATAGATTTAATAGGGGTACTATATAATGGAAAATATTTTGTTCCGTTTATATTTGGTGGAGCAGCATATAAACTTTACGATATGAAGTATGAAAACGAAGCAGTAAGTGGTGTATATAAAGTAAGTAAAAAACTTGGTCCTGTAGAAAATTTTGGATGTGGGTTAAGTATTGCTTTATCATCAAATTTTTCTCTTAAGGTTACAAATACATGGTCTCCCGGTATGAAACTAACTCCAGAGGATTATCTAACATCTGAAGGAACTAAAGTATACGATTCTGTAACAGAGTTAGGTATAAGTTTAATTATACGATAGTAAAGAATGAAAGATAAAGTAGCCTACAAATCTATTTAATTTATTAGAAAGGTATCAGATCGTTGGATACAGCTATTAGCATTATTATGGATCTTATAGATAAGGTTTCTTCCTTGTCTTCTTCTTTATCTACTTCTCAACTTATTCTTATTGGTTCTTCTCTTTGTATAATACTGGCAGGAATATCTTCAAAAATTAAAAAAAAAGTTGGAACTCCTAAAGCTGATAAAAAAACTCAGGGTATAGGTGCATCTAAACAACTTTATCTTAAGGTTGTAGATTATGTAAATGAAGGAAAAATAAATGATGCTTGTACTATTCTAGAACAGTTAGGGAAAATAGATGAAGCTGTTGGGATATATGAACAAACAGGAATGATAAAAGAAGCTTCAAATCTACTGGTAAGAAGTGGATCTAGTGGAAAAGCAGCATGGCTTGCTCATAAACATGGTCTCTATGAACTTGCTTTGGATATTTATATTAAGATGGGAGATTATGAAGGAGCAGGTAATTGTTATGCTATGAGACAGGATTGGGAACATGCTATAGAATGTTTTGAAAGATGTAAAGATTACCAAAAAGAAGTTCTCTGTTGTCTGCAGTTAGAACTTTATCAACAAGCTGGGATGGCTTGTATTGCAATGCAGGATTATAACGAGGCGATAAATTGTTTTAAAATGCTTGTAGATAAAACAGAAGATATCTCATCTATTCATTTAGAACCAGAAGCTGTAGCTGTAATTGAAGATTATGTAAAAAATGTAGATGGTTCATGTGTTGAACTTATAGATCTGGTGGCACTGAGTTCAGATCTTTCAGAGATAGTATTCCACTACGCTAGTATAAATAATATCAGTGTGGCTGTTAATATAGCCTTGAGATCCGTTATAAATATAGGATCTGTACTTCTTGATAGATCCTCGGTAGATCAAAGATTCAACGATGATATATGTAAAAATTTAGCTATTATTTTTAGAGAAGCTGGTAATATCAAAGTAAGTGCTGGTTTCTTTAAAAAGATTAAAAACTATCAAGATGCAGCTGATATGTATCTAAATGCTGGAGATAAAGCTCAAGCAAGAGAATGTTATACTTTAGGAGGAATGAGTATTCCTCAAGAGGCTCTAGAAGGTCCTGAAGCTGATTATAATACCCATTCTGATACTATAATAACGGACAGTGGGGCAGGATCCAATGAGGAAGAAAGTTTGAAAGAAATAGATCTAACTACCGAAGAAACCTCTCACACTAATAACCAAATGTCTGATATTCAAATTCAATCTGATTCGGTAGAACTTAGTAGTAATATTGAAACTAAACCTTTAGAATTTTCTGATAGGAAAGGATTACTACAGAATTTAAGTAGTAGCATATCTAAAAGTATCAGTATAGAACAAGATCAAAAAGTAGGATCTAGAAATATCAATCTTACTAATGTTAGAAATGATGAAAGTAACAATAAATGGGTAAAGTATAGATTCTTTTCAAATCTAGATCAGGATCAGATATCTATAATTGAAAGTTGTTTGATTAAAGAAGAAGTGGAAGAAGGCCAGGTATTAATAGAAAAAGGTAAAGAAGCTTCTGGAATCTTTTTTATTCTTGATGGAACTGTATTTATAGATGGTGAAGAGTCCTTGGAGGTGGAATTTGGAGATGAACTTATAAATGCTCAACCAAGTCCGTATCAGTTATCTTGTAAGACTAAGGTAAATTATAAATTGTTAAGTAAGGATACCTTGCTAAGTTTCCTTCAAAACGATATGTTCTCTGATCAGATAAAATCTGCATTTAATGAGGTTTCATCACTAAAATCTCAAAAAGCCTCTTAATCCTTCCAATTTGATTCAAATTTTATCAATAAAAAATAAACCAAAAACAAAACTTTCTAAGTAGTTTTCAGTTAAGAAGTTTTTTTGTTAAAATTTCTTTCTGGTTGAACTAATCTATGTGTGGCAGGTTGTATTAATAAATTATCAGTATTAAATTAAAGGTGAATATAATGGATTGGAATGGTAAAAACATTGTTATAACTGGTGGATCAAGTGGGCTTGGTAAAAAGATAGCTGAAGGATTTGTAAGACGAGGATCAAATGTTTTAGTATTTACTTTGGAAGAAGAACTTGGAGTTTCTACTAAGGAAGAATTATCAAAAATAGGTACTGGATCTATCGATTATATAAGGGTTGATATTACTAACGATGAAGACTGCAGGGATGCTTTTAGAAAGGTAGAATCATACTTTAATGGAAGGATTGATGTATTTGTTAATAATGCAGGTCGATCTGTTAGAGGAAGAATAGAACAAACTAGTGTTGAAGATTTTAGATCCCTTATGGAACTTAATTTTTTTGCAACCGTCAGATGCACTTTGCTTGCTATCCCTATGTTAAGAAAAAACCAGGGAACAATCGTAAATATAGGATCTTTGGCTTCTAAGGGAGTATCTCGTTGGATTGCAGCATATGGAGCGACAAAATACGCAGTAGCAGCCTATACTCAACAATTAAGACTAGAACTGAAGGATATAGGAATTCATGCGATGTTAGTATGTCCTGGACCAGTGTCAAGAAATAATCCAAGACTCTATCAACATAAAAATGCAGACCAAATTCCAGAAGCCGCACGTCGTCCTGGAGCAGGTATAAAAACAGCTCCAGTTAAAGTAGAAAAACTGGTTGATTCCATAATTAAAGGAATTGAGCGAAAAAAAGAAGAAATAGTACTACCTAGAAAGGCAAGAATCTTATTTGTCCTGTATCAAATCTGTCCAAAACTAGGAGATTGGATTACTAGAAAAATGACAGCATAGGATATATTTCATAGAAAAAAATATATGTATTTTTTTTATGATTATATTCGATAAAAGGATATTAAATAGTTTGTTAATTTCTTTTTTTTGCTATAACTTTTTGATAGAAACAAAGTATCGTCTTTTATAATTATATTTCGTTTCAGTGGGAAGGTATTTTATGATTTTTAACAGATCTTCTTTTAGGGTTGTTGCGTGTTTTGCCTCGGTTTTATTATCCGTCTTTTGTTTACTATCGATGGGAGAAAATGCTTATTGCGTTGAAGATGGTTTTGTAGCTTTAAATCCTGGAGATACTCCCCATTTTGGTTCTTTAGATAATGAACTTATGACCTACCTTAATGAACACTCAAATTTTACTGATGGAAAACTTCAAATAAAAGTTGTTATTAATAAACAAGGGAAAAAACATAAAAAAACTCAGGAAGAAACAACAGCAGTTGAAAATCAAGAAGAACAAGTAGATGAGAATCTAGAAGATAACAAAGAATACATAGATTCATTAAAAGCAAAGGTAATTGCTAAATTTAAAGAAGCTGGAGTTGATATTAAAGCAAAACAAATCAAAGTAGATTTTGTTACTTTTGAGCCTACAGAAGAAGAAAAAATAGAAGAACTTAATGAGATTATAGAAAGGCGTGTAGAAAACGATTTGTTTATACATGGTCAAGCCAAATCGTTCTTGGAACAAACTCTTTTAAATCCACAAGAACTTGAAAAAGTAGATCCTCAAGTTTTAAAAAGAGTTGTAGCTGTTTATAACATTATAAATGAAGAACTTAACAGAATAGCTACTCAACAACCAGCTTTGTTTAATAAAACACATCTAGATAGTATCGCATCAGAAGATGTGGAAACTCTTCTGTCACAGGTATCAGCGGATAAAAAAGCTCAGGTTATCTCAGAACTTGCTGCGGTGTTTGAATCTAGTCCTGAACAGGTATCTGCTATTTTTGGAATTTCAGATCCTGATATATTAAAAAAATCTGTTCCTCAAAAGGTTGCTGAAGGTGTATTTAACAGTTTAGTAACTGTTAAATACGTAGCTGTAACTTTAGTTCAAACATTACGTGTTCCTGTAAAAGATATTTCAGTATCTGAAATGACTCAAGGAATGATTCCAAAACTATATGCATTGGCACAAAGTTTTGGTTGGAATTCATATATATACCATGATAAACCAGCATTTTTCGTATCTGCTTTTTCAATGAGTATTATTCTGGATACTTTCCATGGAGTAGAGGCTAGTGGTTGGATGGATTTTCAAAATAGGATGGTACAAGAAAAAGGATCTAACTTTGTTACAGTCTTTAATATGACCTATGATCTTATGATTAAGATGATGTTTAGAACTAATGCCTTCTTAGCTGGAAATATGCCTCTTATTGGAAGTCAAGAAGGGGTAATAAATTTGATTTGGCTAGGATTTACCTATGTTACAGCTATTAGTGGATCTGTAGTAGGAACAGAAGCATATGCTGCTTTAAATAGGCTACATTTTGAAAAATTTGTTTTTTCAAAAAGAGTAAGAGACTTTATGCAACAATATGTAAGGGATTTTTTCTATCTGTTTTTAGGTGTAATGCTAGGAACGGGAGCAGAAACTAATCCATGGACTTACGGAGTGTTTGGAACATCTATTCTTTTAGATTCCACTTTGTATTATCTATCTCAAGTAATGCCTCAAAAACCTGCTTTACTTGTAGGGAATGTAGATACTCTAATGAATCCTAAATTAGGATATACTTATCCTCATTTAAAGAATCCAAAAGAAGTTATTCCAGTAGGAGGAGTATCAAAATCTGAAGCTTTAAATAAAACTGGTGCTCTACTACAAAAAGCCCTAACAGCATTGGTACATCCTTGTAGAACTTTGTTTGGTGGAAAGTAGGATAAAAATTAAGAATATAAGTTAGATATTTTTATATATAATTATTTTTATGTAAAGGGAGTTATATGCTTATTAAGACTTCTTTCAGGTTTGTAGTGTATCTAGTTCTACCCCTTATACTTATCGGTATATGCTTCTTTTACGTAGACAATATTTATTGTATCGAAGATGGTTTTGTTATTATTAGGCCAGGACAGGTTCCTCAATTTGGAGATGTTGACCAAGAACTAGTAGATTATCTTAGAAATAATTTAGATTATTCTCAGGGAAAGTTACAGATAAAGATTTTGATTAATAGAGACAACCCTGAGGAAAATAATCCTGAATATATTGCAAAGTTAAAAGCTAAGATTATTGAAGCTTTCAAAGGGATTGAAAGATATGAAGGGATTTCAATTAATACCGAAAGATTCTTCAACAAAGCCTACGTTAATACTTCTAGAAAAGTTAGTGGTATTTTAAATAGGTTGCATCTTAAAAAAACTGAAAGTACCGCTAAACTTAAAGATTTATACGGAGTGGAAGTAGAGTTTGTAGTTTTTACTCCTACTCAAGAGCAAAAAATAGAAGAAGTGCGTGAGGTTCAAGAACAAAAAATACAAGAGGATCCTAAAGTTAAAGAAATTGTAGATATCTTCCTTGAA
>CACXFL010000220.1 GCA_902766925.1 uncultured bacterium
AGTATTATGAGAAACAACAATCCCAGCACATCTTAGCCAAGGACCACCAAGACCTATCGATTCCAAAGTTCTTTCAAAGGCTGTATTGTGCTCTTTAGAAAGAGGTTGTCCCCAAAATGAAAGATCGGTCTTATTTAAAGAAGGAAGTCTTATATAACTATCAAGACTCCTATCTTGAATTTCCTCTCTAGATATCCTTTGACTTCCATATGATGTAATTTTTACAACTGATGGTAAGAACTTTTCGTAATTTATGTTTGTTTGATCCTGGAAATTAGTATCACTATCCCTAAACATTCCACTACAATCCGAAGCAAAAAGATCCTTCCCTTCTACTAGAAAGTTAAAAAAACTCACTAAAAAGTATAACCATAAATGAAAACAAATCCCTCTCATCCGAATTTACCTCTACCGATCAATTATTTACTTTAGGATTCAAAATAGTTAGTTCCTATTTATTCTATACCACTAATAATCACATTTTTTTCTCTTACTAGTTGAGAAAAAAAGTCTTGAATCTTTTTAGTTGTAAAATCAACACAAAGACTCCATATCTGGCCTTTATTATCATTTGTATGTCCAACAGCAAGCCCTATAAGCTGACCCTCTTGATTAATCAAAGGACCAAACATCCCAAACTCCCCTTCTTTTAAAAACTCTTCTATTCCTCCTTGAAATAAAAATAGATCTCTCTGTTTAACTAGCCTAACATCTTTTTTAATCTTATCTTTTCCTTCTGCTCTAACTCCAATAACTCCTGCTTTATCATAGCTAGCGGAACTTTCTCCAACCTTTAACGGATCAATTTTGTCGAAAGTATGATCAGGGAATACTACTACTCCTACATCAGAACTCATTCCATTACTAGAGGCAAGAACATCTGTAATATAAAAATATTCTTTTGCATCAATAAATTTTTCACCATCATAATAAAAAGTAGAGGCTCTACCCACAATACAGTGTGCTGCAATAAGTATAGCGTTATGAGATACAACAACTCCAGGACAAGATCCCATATTATATCCCATAGTTTCTGTAATCTTTTCTATAACCTGTTTTAGATTTATCTGATACTCTTCAGGTAATTCCAATTGTTCTCTTAAATCATCAAGATATTCCGGGTGTCTTTTATAAAGAGTAATTGTCGAAGCAAATAATGAGATAGTCGTTTTATATACAGAAGGATACTTTTGCTTAATTTTAACTAATCTATCTATAATAGGACTAACAACTTCTCCGAATAGTTTATCTTGAGACATTAAATTTAAAGCTGAAATAACTGTATTTTCCGAAATACTTGCAGGAAGCCACGAAGTAATCCTTACAACCGATGGCATATACTTATCATAATCAATATTAGTTTGCTCTCCTCTAAATACTCCACTACAATCTAAAGCAAATGTATTACTTAAAGTAACTGAAAAGAAACACAAAAAAGTAAGACCAATAAACAAAAAGTAGTTTACTCTAATTTTCATTGCTTATATCCTCCCTATAAATCCCTACCTCTCCTAATACCATGTAACTCTCTTCTAACTTTATGTATTACACAATAAAGGTATGGATTCAAGGTTATTTACCTATCCAGTTATTAACTAACAAGTTCTACTACCAAAACAACCTACTATACTTAAACTAAGAAATATCAAAAACTTATCCTTGTTCTATCTATATCTATCAACTAACTTATTTAATTCTTTAATTCTTTATTTTATTTTTAAGGAAAACAACCTACCAAGTTCTATCGATCAAAACTCCTTGTTCTTTTGCTACTTCTTCCAAAAAAGCTCTATTATATCCATCCACTACACTAGAAAAAACATCCACACTATTTTTCCCCTGATACTTAACAGAAGAACTCGTAACTCCAAGAACTTGTCCTTTCTGATCGATAAGAGGTCCTCCGGAATAACCAAATCTAAGTTGTTCTTCATCATCACAATAACTACAAAACATTAGCCCTTGACGATTTGCTTGTATATTAAGATATTTTTTTTGTTTTTCTTCATCTATCCCTATAACACCACCTTTAATCTGACTAAAAGAACTCCCTGCTAGATTTAAAGGACTTATTCTAGAGAAACTGTGATTAGGAAAAACCACCAAAGCTATATCGTAATTAAATTTATATCTACTACCAATACTTGCAACACTTGTAAAAATAGATGAAGAAGACAACTCCCTTCCATCATCTAATTCTACTTTAACAATGTTTTTTTGTTGAACACAATGAGCTGCAGTCAGTAACACATTGTGAGAAATAACTGTTGCAGAACATATTGTCATTGTAGTCCTTAGATCTACTCCAATAACATCAAGCATATACCTAATATTTGGTATCTGAGATTCACTAACTCCTAAATACTTAGCTAAAATAACTTCTCCCCCACTTAATCTACCATCCATAAGCAAAAGCATCTGAATAAGAGAAATTGAATTTTGAAAATCCATGGGTTTAACATACTTTAGTTCATTCAATCTATTTACAATAGAGGATACTTCAAATTTACTTTCTATATCCTGATTCATAAAATTTAAGATATCCATAATTCTATATGTATCTATTCGTTTAATTCCATAAGAAACAATTCTAACTACTTTAGGAAGATAAGGACCAAAATCAATTTTATCTTCGGAAAATATCTTAGAACAATTTTCACTTGCTTCTATATAGTTAATACTAAATAAAACACTTCCAAGTATTCCTAACCTGATAAAATATCTAATCCATTTCTTTAATAATACAGTCATTACTACACTCTCTTAAAACACATTTTCTAACACTTCTATTCAGTAA
>CACXFL010000221.1 GCA_902766925.1 uncultured bacterium
AGTGGCGTTGGTTAAATAAGGCTCCTCCCATCACCACAAGGGTAATGGGTTTCCGCCTTTGATGTTTTTGGAAGATCTTTTTATGAATCAAAATATTAAAAATAAATTAAAAGAAGATACCTTAACTCAAAAAATTCTGAGTAAAAAGCATCAAAAACAGATTGAGGATATGGATAAGTTAAAATGTATATCTGATACTGGGGAAGAAGGTTATGAAGCCATTTTTGAGCTTGTTAATTCTTCCAACAATCTAAAAAAACTGTTTGATGAGTCTTTACAACAAAATCCATCGGTTATGGATAAATGGTCTAGGTATAACTCCCTTCTTACAGAAGATAGAAAAGATAAGATTTGTCAGGTAATTGATTCAAGAACCAATTATATTCGGGTAGCTATTCAGGATATTTTTCATAAACATAACGTTTCAGCTTGTCTTCGTTCTTGTGAGGCTTTTGGAATATTAAATGTTGATATTATAAATACTAAGTTAGTTGGTGGAGGATTTAAGCCTTCATCAGCTTCCAAAGGGGTTGAGCGATGGCTTAAACTCTCAAACTATAAATCTATCGAAGATTACTGTCACTATGTTAAAGATCTGGGTTATAAGATAGTTGCAGCCTATCCTCCTCACTATAACACGGTAAATATAGATGAACTCTCAGTTGATTCTCCCATGGTTATAGCCTTTGGTAATGAACACGATGGTCTTTCTTCGGAATGGGATCCTTATATAGATACTGCTTACACCATACCTATGTATGGAATGGTAGAAAGTTTAAATATATCTGTAAGTTGTGGAATAACTCTTCAAACTATTGTATCCAGAGCAAGAAAGTTTGTAGACACTAGTCGTTATTTTCTTTCCAATGAAGAAAAACAAAAACTTATGGACCTTTGGCTTCAAAAACATTTTGCTTGGATCAAATAGGATGAGATAATGTATAAAAAGATTAAACTACAAACTGATACTGATCTATTAGGACTGATATAAAGCAAATGTCATTGTTTAACTTAAAATCTAACTATGCTCCTACTGGAGATCAACCTCAAGCAATTGATGAGATATCTTCATCTTTTTTATCAGGAGCTACTCATCAAACACTTTTGGGAGTTACCGGATCTGGTAAAACATTTACAATGGCAAATGTTATCTCAAAGGTAGAACTTCCAACACTAGTTATAGCTCCTAATAAAACTCTAGCTACACAATTATTCTATGAACTCAGGGATTATTTTCCAGATAATGCAGTGGAATTTTTTGTTAGTTACTACGATTATTATCAACCCGAAGCTTATATCGTATCTTCCGATACTTATATAGCAAAAGATTCTTCAATTAATGATGATATAGATCAGATGAGACATGCTGCTACCCGTGCTTTATTTGAACGACGCGATATTATCATAGTATCCAGTGTGAGTTGTATATACGGGCTAGGAACTCCTACAAACTATGCTAAACTTGTTGTTAATATCGAACAAAACGAAAAGGTAACTCGTAACTCCTTTTTAAAATCACTTTTAAAAATACGTTATTCTAGAAACGATATGAAGCTTTCTCGTGGTACTTTTAGAGTACGTGGAGATACTGTAGATATACTTCCTCCTCATCGTTTTGAGGAAGCTATCAGGGTAGAATTCTTTGATGATTCTATAGATTCAATAACCATAATAAATCCTACTACAGGAAAACGACTTAAAAAAGTTAACTCCCTTAGTATTTATCCTAACTCTCACTATATAACGGTAGAACAAGATCTATCAGATATAGTATCTGAGATTCAACAAGATCTAAGAAACAGGTTGATTCAGCTTAGAAACCTAGGAAAACTAATAGAGGCTCAAAGGTTAGAACAAAGAGTAGAACACGATATAGAGCTTATAGAACAGTTAGGGTACTGTCCTGGAATTGAAAACTATTCCCGTTACCTTACTCATTCTCGTCCAGGAGATCCTCCTTCAACTCTTCTTGATTATTTTCCTAAACATTTTCTTACAATTCTTGATGAGTCTCATCTTACAATTCCACAACTACGGGGAATGTATCGAGGAGATCAGGCAAGAAAAACCTCTCTTGTAGAATATGGTTTTAGACTCCCTGCAGCACTTGATAATAGACCTTTAAGTTATGAGGAATTTACCAAGAAAATAGATCAAATTCTTTATGTTTCAGCTACTCCTAACGAGTATGAACTAAAGCTATCTGGGTCTCATGTTTCAGAACAAATTATTAGACCTACGGGACTGCTCGATCCTAAAATAGAGGTAGTTCCTGCTCGAGGTCAGGTAGATGATTTATACTACAGAATAAAAGAAACAGTAGCTAAAAATCAAAGGGTACTTGTTACTACTCTTACTAAAGTTATGGCAGAAGATTTAACTTCCTATTATTCAAAACTAGACCTTAGAGTCCGCTACCTTCATGCTGGGGTTGATACCCTTGAGAGAGTTGAGCTTATAAACGGACTGAGACAAGGGGACTTTGATGTTTTAATTGGTATTAACCTTTTAAGAGAGGGTCTTGATATACCTGAAGTTTCCTTGGTAGCTATTATGGATGCTGATAAAGAAGGATTTTTAAGATCCAGATCAGCTTTGATTCAGATTGTAGGAAGAGCTGCTAGAAATTCTCAAAGTCAGGTAATAATGTATGCAGATACTATCACTGATTCTATGAGAGAATGTATTGATGAGACTAAACGAAGAAGAGATATTCAAGATAGATACAATCAAGAACACGGTATAGTTCCTACTACCATTAAAAAGAAGATTGGAGAAGATCTTAGAAAAATCTATGGTCTTACTGATTCTGAGTTTTCATCTTCAAAAGATGAAGATCAAAGACAATCTTTAGCTCTATCTTTAATAAAAGAAAACAAAGTAAAAACCTCTGCTGATCTAGATAAATTAATCCATAAAAAAATCAAACTTATGGAAAAATCTGCAAGCCAGCTAGATTTTGAGTTAGCAGCTTCCCTGAAAGAAGAGGTCGCAGTACTAAAAGAATTCCTACTTACCTACTGGCAGGATTAAACTCTACGAGGTTGTTCTGGTAACGGTTTCGGTAACAGTTATCGTGGCGTAATTCGATTCGCGCAGTTTGTAACTTAGTAAAATTATTCATATATTATGAATTATTATAAATAATTACCTTCGTATACGATAAGTAGAGTACAAATACACATAAGTGTTTGGGGAGGAGTTATTATGAAACTAAATAAAAATATAGCATTTATATTTATTTCAATATTTGTTTCTTTAGTAATTTCCTGTAGTGGAGCTTCGTATCAAAGTGGAGCTACAACAGCAAACTCAAACGCACAACTAAATCCTAACGGTAATTTGCAAAAAGGAGAAAATTTAAAACTCCAAAGTTATACCGAAGAAAGAATTTTTCAAAAACATAAACCTCTAGATATTTTGATAGTAATGGATAATACCTCTTCTATGGCACAAGAACAACAACACGTAATAGACGGTCTTCCAAACCTTCTTCAATATATCAAAGATGAAGATTGGCAAATAGGAGTAATTAGTACTACTGCATCATCGTTAGGTTGGATTAAATATAATCCTAATAGTGACAACGTAGCTTATAACTACAGCGTATGGACTGAAGACAATTTCAACTATTTTAACAATAAGATAAAAAACCAAACATTAACAGATCCAAAATGTATCCATGAGTTAATTAAAAGCACAGATAATAACATAGCAGAAACCTTTAGTCTTGCCATAAACGTAGGACTTGGTGGCTCTAATCCAGAAGCAGGAATACTTCAAGCTGTTAACGGACTGAAAAATGCTGGATGTGGAAAATGGTTAAGAGATAATTCTGTAGTAGCAGTACTGATTGTTACAGACGAAGATAATAATGGGGATGAACAAAACAACGGTTGTAGAGGGGACTCACCTAAAAGTGAATGTGCTGCAAGCCATCTTATAAGTTATTTAAAAAATATTCGTCCTAATAATGATGCAAGAGTTTTTGGAATTATACCCGTAGATGGTAGAAAAAATAAGCCTAATCCAGAAGCCTATGTTGATCTACTAAAAGCAACTGGTACTGATATTTATAGAGGAAATGTTGCAGGTAATGCTGATTCATTTAAAAGTACACTACAAGCAATGTCTAAAACAGTAGCTTCGGACATTGCAGGTGAATACGAACTCGATCATCATATAGATAAGATAATGAATATAGTTATTACAACAACAAACAAAGATGGACAAGAAGTAGAAACAGAACTTAATTCAGGTTTTAGTATAGAAGGTAATAAACTTCGTTTTGAATCGGGAGTTCTTCCTACAAGAATAGAAAAACTAAAATTCAGATATACTTCTAGTCTATAAAACACCTTGAGCTTTGGAAAGGTATAACTCCTAGAAAGGATTTATAAATTAACTTTCCAAAGCTTTTTTACATCGGGTACTACAAGTAGGATTTTTTATCATTAAGTAGTGTACTACATTTCTCTTTTATCTCAGCTAAGATATCTCTTGCTAGATTTTTTTTCATTCCTATATTTTGAGCTACAGCTAAAATATCCACTGAACTAGGATTTACTCCGTTACCATTAACAGTAGTAGCGTGTTCATCATTCAAAGATGAACTATATGTTAGATCATATGCTGGGGATAGGTGCCATTCCTTTTTGTTTTCGTTATAAATAAAGGAGAAATTTTTAGAATGATCATCTCTGTTATGAGCAAAAACATTAAAACACATGATTCTAAATAATTGTTCAATATCTTGATAATTTTTTGTAAGTTCCAGTGTGACTTTCATTAAAATATTGTAGTCAAGGTTTGGAATTCGGTGAGAAGTTTCCAAGAGTCCACTTACTGATATTGTATGTACTTTATCCCCATTAGCCAATCTATCGAATCTTTTTGTTCCAAAATATCCTAAACATTTTTTCGAATCGAATAATTTAGTTTGACTCATAATAATTCCACAATCTTTTGCACAAAGAGAGTACCTGTATTCGATTAAACCGGGATCATTAGGATCATGAGAGGAAGGAAATTTTACAATCCAATCTTCATTATTTATTTTAATTAAAATCTTAGGTCTTGCACCTCCAGAAGATCCTCCAAGTGTGAATAGTTCATCTAAATATTTTGAATCGTGAGATTCTAATATCTTGGAACACTCTTCGGAAAGTCTGTCATAATCTAGATCGTTAGAAGAAGTAATAAATTCATGTTCAGGTTGGTATGTTAAAGCCCCCATTCCATTCTGCTGTACAATTGCAAGACGGTTTAAGTTATCAACATGTGATGGATCAATGTTATTTTTTAGTAGAAAACGTTCAACTAAAAGTCTTCCCCAACCGTCAGGTAAACTATCATTAAATACACCAAATAATCCATAGAATGGGTCAAACTTAGGAATAAAAAGTTTTTTTAAAAGAGGAAGACTAAATGGAGAAATACTAAATCCTTCCTGTATCCAATTTGTATCATACTCAAAAGCTACTAAATGCTCTGGTGTTTGAGCTAAAGTTCCTACTAATCTGTTGTTGTAAAAAACATTTAAACGTTTGTAACTATCCATTTTTTTGCTCTTTTATAACATCTTCGATAGATGAATACCTAGTAGTTGTAAATAAATCATCTAACTCCGCACCTAAATCAAGTACGATAGAGATTTTTATAAATGAAAAAAGAGAAATCTCATGTTTTGTCTCAAATCTTTTTACACTACCAAGACTTACTCCGGATTTTTTGGCTAATTCCTCCTGAGATAATCCTAATCGTTTGCGTTGTCTTCTGATTTTTTCAACAAGACTCTTTGCTATATCTGTCGGAGTAAGTTTTTCAAAATTAAATCTTATCATAGATAATATATTATCTAATTTGAGCCATTTTGTCAAATTATAGATAATATATTATCTATAATTTAAAAACTACATTGGAGTTGGTCGAATAAAAATATTGTTTTATTTTACTGTTTTGTCGGTGTCGTTTCATATATCCTTTTTCCTTCACTTACAAGAACCCGAAGAGCTGGAATTTTTCCTTTTAAAATAAAAAAAATAAAATTCAGATATGCTTCTAGTTTATAAAACACCTTAAGCTTTGAAAGGGTATAACCCATAGAAAAGATTTATAAAATAACTTTCCAAAGCTTTTTTCTTTTTAATCTACGATAACGTAAAAGAGTAATTACTATCATTATGGAAAGAGCAGTTAAATGATAAAAATAGTTCATTACAATTTAATTCTATCTTCTATCCTTGTTTTATTAGGAATACTCTCTTTTTCATGTCATGGTACAAGTTATGAATTCGATACAAAACCCCACCTTAGTAGTAAAAACCCTCAAGAAGCTTCGGCTAATGGTACAAGAACCACTAAACCTAGTGGAGCACTGCTGTTTACTACAGAGACTCATGAGATAATAAAAGATAATAAACTAGATATTTTACTTATGGTAGATAACTCTGAATCTATGGCTGATATAAGATCAGCACTTAAATCTAAACTAAATTCACTTATAGTTTCTGTAGATAACTCAGATTGGTTGATAGGAATTAGCTCTACCGATATGAATACTCCTTGTATACAAGGACTAATAAAAAATGAAGATCAAAACCGAGATCAAACATTTAATCAATTAATTAGTTCCCTGCAACAAGGATCCTCTCAGGAACAAAATGGAATTTTAAAAATAGAACAAGCTCTAACCTGCAGTAGTGAACTTACTGGTGGAAAAAATTGGATAAGAACGGGATCTTCTATAGCAGTAGTTATAATCTCTGATAAAGACAGTTTAACTAAAACATACCAAGATCCTGAAACTCAAATTCTTCTATCTTCTGATGAGTACTTATTAAAACAGTTAACTAAGATAAGAAACTTAAAAGATGATTTAAGAGTATATGGAATAATCTCAGTTCCTAATAATAACAGTTGTTCAAAACGAGAACAAAGTAGCTGGGGAGTTTTATATTCTAGTCTTATTCATAAAACCGGAGGAGTTGAAGGATCAGTATGTACTTCAAGTATAGATTCTACCTTGCAGGTTATATCTTCAAACATATCTCAAAGTCTTACCAAGCATTATAAGTTAAAATATACCCCAGTATCACTTCAAGTATTTTTAGATAACACGGAATTAAAAACAGGATTTACCCATAGTGAAAATTTAGTAAGACTTCCTCGTATAGATAGTGGGGTTGAAAAAATAAGATTTGAGTATTTCTACAGACCTTAGTTTAGAATCAGATTATAATTCCTTGAAACCTATTTTGATCTTTTCTAGAAGAAAATATCAACCCTAATACTTTATTATTATTAACGATAAAAAACAAAATATTTACACTTTTACCAAAAACAACATAGATCCAAGATGGTATTTTTTATTATTTTTATCCAATTTTAGACGATAGAAAGTTCATGAAGGTTTACTGAGGAGTCTAATGGGAACGGACAGTAAAAACAATCAATCTATGGAACTTATCCCTACTCTTGATTTGAGTATAGTAGCTGATTATCTACGTACTCAAGGAGCCTTATCTTACCTTTGTATAGATGCTTCCTCTTTTAAACAAATAGAAATAGAATACGGTCGACCTATCTATTTAAAAGTTAAAAATATACTTGTGTCCTATCTTAGTAATGAAGATGGACTTAAATCTAAATTAGGAACTGGATTTAAACTACTATTTAAAAAATCAGAACATGAAAATATATTTTTTGCGATTTTTAATAGACGTGAATCTGAGTTTCTAAGTAGATTAGGTGGAGTAGATAAAATGTGTGATAGACTGACCTTAGATATCCATAACTATATGAGAGGTCAGATTCAAGCTAACCAAGAAAATATTATGGAAGATCTAGGATCTTCCATAACGAATCTTCCATATGTTTCTACTGCTTACTGTGAATCTTTGTACAATCCTTGTTTAAACACTAAGGAAGTAGTTGAAAAAGGGATAAGATCTTCTCAGAAAAAATCATCTCTACAAGCAAAGAAGATCAAATCTCTTCAAAAAGAACTTATCCATACACTGATAACTCAAGACAAATTATTATTTCCAAATTTTCAAGCTGTAATTAATATTCAAAAAGTACCTGATGAAACTATTCAATCTTTATCTTCTCAGAGTCCTTCTAACCTTTCGAGTGTCAGTGATTATATATATGGGTTTGAAGCTCTGATAAGGATTAATACAAAGCTTGCTATCGAACAGTTAGATCTAGATCGTTGTGTAATTCATCCTGAGTATCTAAATCCAGAACTTTTATTCTACCTTGCTAGAGAAGCAAATGTATCTTTGGAACTAGATCAACTATGTATCAAAAGAATCTATGAACACGGATTTGATCTTCCTGGATATCTTATGATAAATGTTCTTCCTAGAAATCTATACAGAATAGATGAACTTAACAATTACTTTATAGAACAGTGTCCTAAGGTTGATTATGTATCAAC
>CACXFL010000222.1 GCA_902766925.1 uncultured bacterium
ATTGTCAAACGGTAAGAATATTCCAGTAGGTAAAATAACTAAGGGAGAAAATGAAACTGTATTTAGATCTGTTGCTGAATATAAATCCATAGAAGATATTAAAAACATTATAGTTAATTTCTTGGATGTTCCTGTATTTGTAAAAGATTTAGGAAAGGTTGTAGACGATCTTGAAGAAGAAAGTTCTCGTACATTTATAGATGAAAAACCAGCTATGACTCTATCTATATACAAACAATCTGGAACTAACACAGTTCAGGTGTTTGAAAATATAGTTAAAAAGATGAATAAGTTGAATGAGAAATTAAAGAATGAAGAAGGGACTCCTTCTATTTCTATTATAAAAGACGGTGCTGAACCAATTAGATTAAACGTAAACGATGTAAAAGAAACAATATTTTTAGGAATTATCCTTACGATATTAGTAGTGTTTTTATTCCTTGCAAGTTTCCGATCTACTATTATTACAGGGGTAGCTATTCCAAACTCATTGATTGGTGCTTTTATTCTACTGGCGGTAGCGGGATTTACTATAAACATTATGACCCTGATGGCTCTGTCTCTTGCAGTAGGACTTTTGATAGATGATGCTATTGTGGTTCGTGAAAATATATTCCGTCATATGGAAATGGGTAAACCTCCAGTTCTTGCAGCAAGTGAGGGATGTAAGGAAGTGGTTCTGGCAGTGGTAGCAACTACTCTATGTATTATGGCTGTATTTGCTCCTATTGGTTTTACTACTGGTATTGTAGGAAGAATGCTTCGTGAGTTTGGTATTACAGTTTGTTTTGTTTTGTTAATCAGTACCATGGATGCATTGACAATGGGGCCAATGCTTTCAGCATATTATGGAGGAGTTCCATCCAGTAAAAATCGTAATAAACTTTATTACTATTCTATTGGATTCCTTCTTGTCTGGTTTGAAAAAGTTCAAAACTGGTTATCAGAAAAATATGCAAAATACGCTGTATATTTTGTCCGCTATCCTTTGATAGTACTTCTAGCTAATATAGCTATATTTGGATTTAGTATCTTTTTAGCATCGAAGCTTCCGATGAACTTTATGAGCCAACCTTCATCTAAAGATTTTACTATAGATTTTTATACTTCATCAGGATCTACTCTTGATAAAACTACTCAATTAGGTAAAGAACTTGAAGCTATTGTAAAGAAAAATCCTGAAGTTTATACAACCTTATTATCTGTAGGAAATGCTAGTGGAGAATCTTATAAGGGATATCTATATGGAAGATTTGTAGATGAGGATAAAAGAGAAGCTACTGCTGATGAAATTATCTCTCGTATCAGAAAAGATATAGAAAAATATAAAGACATCCTTCATCCTTCCGTAAGTTCAGGAAGTAGTATGGGAGGTATGGGACAAGCTCCTGTTAATGTGAATGTGTCTGGAGAAGACTTGGATGATATCATAAGTACTGCTAATGCTTTAGTAGAAAAGATGAAAGCGGATCCTCAATTTGTAGAACCTCAAACTACATATAGAGAAGGGGTACCTGAAGTTCAACTTGTATACGATGATGCAAAAATCAGATTATATGGAACTTCTTCTTCAGTAGTAGGAAATGAACTTAGAACCTTAACTAACGGTTCACCTGCTGGTGTATATAGAGAAGGAGGTAGAGAATATAATATCAAAGTTCGTCTTCAAGAAGATCAAAGAGATATTAAAAAGAACTACAACAACATTTATATTCCAAACATAGGTCAAAGGTTAGTAAAGCTTTCTGATATTGCAAAAATAGAACAAAGTGTAGGACCTTCAACTATCAACAGATTAAACAGACTTCGTTATATTTCGGTAACTTCTCACTTACAACAAGGTGGAGAAGGTTTAGGAGTTGCTACTAAAAAGATTGAAAAGATGATGACAGAAATTGATAAACCTAAAGGGGTAAGCTATAGTTTTACCGGTCAAGCAGAACAAATGAGAATCATGGTTAAAGCTCTACTTATAGCAGGACTTTTAGGTATAATCTTTATCTACCTGGTTCTTGCAAGTTTGTACGAATCATTTGTAACACCATTTTTAGTAATGCTTGTTTGTCCACTGGCTATTTCAGGAAGTTTCTACGGACTATATCTTACAGGTACCAACCTAGATATTATGTCCATGATAGGTGCTTTGATGTTAATGGGGATAGCTACCAAGAACTCCATCTTACTGGTGGATTATGCTAAAAAGATGATGGAAGAGCGTGGTATGAACAGAGAGGAAGCTATAGTTGCTGCTGGTAAGGTTAGACTTCGTCCTATTCTTATGACTAGTATTGCTTTGATTGCTGGTATGCTTCCTATAGCTGTAGGACTTTCAGAACTATCCAATCAAAGAGCTGGTATGGGTATTGCGGTAATAGGTGGTGTAGTAACCTCAACTCTACTAACCTTAGCATTGGTACCTGCATTGTTTGGATACTTTGACAGGTTTAGAGTTTGGTCTTTGGAACTTGTTAAAAAAATGGTTAGAGTTAAGTAATCAACTTCAAGTATTAATGATATTAGGGGATATCTACTAGAATATAAGGTAGATATCCCCTAAATTTTTACCCTCATTTAAACTTAGAATAGTTTTTAAAATTGATCTAAAAAAAGTTGACAAAAAGCTAGTTAACATTTTGATAATACAGTTAATATCTGTAATTTTTGCGTTTTTTATAAAATTTTCTTGTCTTTTAGTTTGAAATATAGTAGA
>CACXFL010000223.1 GCA_902766925.1 uncultured bacterium
GTATCTACAAGAGCTGTAGCAATAATAGTCAAAGATCCTCCTTCTTCAACATTTCTTGCAGCTCCAAAGAAACGTTTTGGCTTATGCAATGCATTAGAATCTACACCACCAGAGAGAATCTTTCCTGATGGAGGTACCACTGCGTTATAAGCACGAGCAAGACGGGTGATAGAATCGAGCAAAATTACTACATCATGTTTATGTTCAACCAATCTTTTTGCCTTTTCTATAACCATTTCAGCAACTTGTACGTGACGTTGAGCTGGTTCATCAAAGGTAGAACTAATAACCTCTCCCTTAACAGATCTTTCCATATCAGTTACTTCTTCAGGACGTTCATCAATCAAAAGAACGATTAAATATACGTCAGGATGATTAGTAGATATAGCGTTAGCAATATCTTGAAGCAGTATGGTTTTACCAGTTCTTGGAGGAGCAACAATCAGGGATCTTTGTCCCTTACCTATTGGAGATAGTAAATCCAAAATTCTTGTAGAATAATGATCTGGTTTATGTTCCAGTTTAAATTTTTCCATTGGATAAAGTGGAGTTAGATTATCAAACAGAATCTTTTCAAAAGAAGGATCAGGTACCGCATTATTGATCTTTTCAACCTTAAGTAAGGCAAAATATCTTTCGTTATTATCTTTAGGAGGCCTAATTTGACCTGATACCGTATCCCCAGTTCTTAAATTAAATCTTCTAATTTGAGAAGGAGAAACGTACATATCATCAGGACCTGGAAGATAATTATAATCAGGAGCTCTCAGAAATCCAAATCCATCAGGAAGAGTTTCTAGTACCCCCTCACCGTAAATAACACCACCACGTTCTGATTGAGCTTGAAGGATAGCAAATATAAGCTCCTGCTTACGCATGTTACTAGCACCTTCAATACCAAAACTTTTAGCAATTTTATTAAGTTCTGAGATCTTATTATTCTTTAAATCTTTTAAATTTAACTGAGGTACTTCTTCTCTAGGTTCACTTACTACCTTAACTTCTTCACTAGAAGCTTCTACATCTTCATCAGGCTGAGTTTCACTACTTTTAGCTCTACCTTCTTTTTTATTATAACGAGAATGAGGTTTAGCTACTCTCTTTTTAGGTTTAGCTTCAGCTTCTTCCTCAGCTTCATCTGAGTTATTATTTAATTCTTGTTCATCTTCTTGTACTTTTAATTCTAATTTTTCATCAGAAACATCTTGTTCTTTTTTCTTAGATACTACCATAAATTCTCTCTTATACAATTTAATCCAAAAAACAGTAAAACTATTTTCACCCTAAAATATTGATTTAATTTAAGAAATGTAACTCGTATTCACTATCCATTTAAAGAATTGTTTATAGATTTGATCTACCCTTCCGAAGAGACAACCCGCCTAACTTTTCTTTGAAAAAATACACCAGATATTCTCTAGCTAAATCATAGAAGAAATATTGTCAAGATTTTTTATTCTAATCTTTCCTGACCCATTTTATCCACAAATAAAAAATACTTCAACAATAAAATCCACCACTTCACTCATATAACCTAATACAGAGCAGATAAAAATCAAGATACTCTAGAATAAAAAAAATCGAAACTATATACCTTCTAAAAATTTAATACACTATAATCCTGATGTTTTATCTAATTTTATAAATCCCCTATTTTGAAGATACATCTTAATTAATTTAATATCATCCGAAGATATTTCCAAAACATCTAAATTTTTCTCATCCTCAAGAGAAATTAAAAATAGTTTCATTACTTCAACTCCATCAATCTCTCTTCCAATAGAATCGAAAAATTCTAAAAACATCTCTTGATTATTATCCTCACCCTCTTTATTAAACTCCATCAATCTTTCATTCTTATTCTTAGTATCTATACTTTCTTGAATCTGAGACATCACCCTACTGGTATCTATCCTTTCTAATCCTCCTCCCATTAAATTACGTAACGCCCTTACTATCTCTTCTGAGGTTAGATTTAATTTTTCATTTCTATACAGAACAGTAAAAATCTGTCTTATAGAAAAACAAAATGGTCCTATATAAAACAGATTATCTAAATCAGATATATCAATCTTATTATTAAGGTTAAGGATAAATTGAAACTCACTAACGTTAAGTTTCTCTTTTAAATACTCTAAAAAATCTTCTCTATGCAGAGAGTTCATAAAAAACTTAACTACAAAACCTATATCCTGTTCTTCTAAATATGGATGAGTTTTAACAGCAGAGATATATGTACTCCATCCTTTAATTATATCTATAAAGTATTCTTCGTATATCCTATCCTTAAGTACTTCAGGCTTATTATCATGAGTTTCTGTACTTCTTATAACCTGATCTATATTCTCTATATTTTTAACTCTTATCTCGTATCTATGACTTTTTTGTTTTAGTACTTTTTTTGTATAATACAAACTATCTAATCCATATATCTCTTTTTCTAAAGCTATCCCAGCTCCTGATATCCTCGGTCTTTTTCCTCCAAGTTTTAGATCGTAATACATAAGAAGAGAGGAGATAAGTTTTTTACTAACTTGAGGCATTACAGCTCTCCAAATAAGAGGAGAATCATAGAATATGTTGTGATCTCCAGCTTGACTACGCCCTTCTCTACCTATGGTCCAAATTATCTCTCCCCCAAAATCAACATAACCATGTCCTCTTGTATACGAAAATATCTTAAGAAGAGTTACAACTACATATCTTATAATATCAGGATCTAAAAAAACATCTGTATCCCAGTTCCACTCCCTCTCGTATAAAATTTCATTAAAAAAAGATAATAAAAAATCATCTACCTTTGGGAAAAACATAATGGCTTCTCTAGGCGTAATACCAACATTATGTCCTATATATGAACTTGATGTTCTTTCTGTTAATAAATCAAAGTATCTAGTATCAAACATATCAGCTATCTGTATAAGAATTGGATTAATTTCATTGAATCTAAATCCTTTACTAGATACATTAAAGCCTCCTCCTCTATAAACACTCTTTTCTGTTTTATATATTGGAGCAAAATATTCAGAACAAGACATTGCCCAAGTTTTTTCAATTAAAAAAACTGAAGAAAACACCCCGAATATCAGGAAATATGATATTATTTTTTTTAATCCTGGTATCATATACTATCTATTTTTACTGTATAAATGTGAAACCCTTGAGTAAAAAACCACATAAAGTATAATAAATCAAATCCTATCTACTCAAGAGTTATAACTGCAATATATTTAATCAATAAATAATCTATAAATTCTATTTTTA
>CACXFL010000224.1 GCA_902766925.1 uncultured bacterium
TTATGTGTAGAAATTCAAGATGTAATATCTACATATATAAATGAAAACATTAATATTAACCCTGAAAACTGTCCTACTACTTACGATCAGATATTTATTTTAGGAGGAGGTTCTAAAGCGCTAAACCTCGATAACTGTATGGCTTCTGTTTTTAAACTTCCTGTAAAAACTCTAAATCCTTTCAATAGAATATCTGTGAATGAAAATAAGTTTGATATCAAATACCTGATAGATCAAGGACATAACTTTGGTGTAGCCTGTGGGCTGGCTTTAAGAAGTAAAACTTTTTAAACTAGGATATATTGATATGTTAAGGATAAATTTAGTACCTGAAGAAACGATTAAAAACACACTGTGGTGGATTCTTCCATGTTTTGTAGGCACAGTAGTGGCTCTAATCCTTATTATCATGGTCAGAATATATCTAGATTCTCTACTACTTCAAACTACAGCTTTAAACTCTAGAAAAACAGAACTAGATACTCAGATTGCTTCTTTGAAAGAAAAAAACAAAGAATTTGATCCATTAGATCAAGAACTATCAAAACTAACTGTAAAAATAGAAGCTTTACAACAGATAACATCTTCTAAAAATTCTACATATAGACCATTAATTATTCTGGAATTACTACAGAAACTAAAACCAGATCAAATCTGGTTTCAAGATATAACCATAGAAAAAGTACCTCTTCCAACAGCTTCGGATGCTAATAAAGCTCCACAACCAGGACTATTAGACAGAAGACCAAAACAAGCCGAAACTCCTAAACCTCAAGCTCAAGCTCCTCAACTTCCTCGGATAATTTTATCTGGTGGTAGTACAGATCCTGAAGCTATTTCTAAATTTATGCAACAACTTGAAGTAACAAAAGACAATCTGGCTATAGATTCAGATTTAAGAACCAAGGTATATTTTAAGGATTTAAAGTTATCTAAACTTTCTTCATCAAAGACAGAAAAAAAAGATATAACAAATTTTGAAATAAGCTTTGATTATGCTGAAAAATCGGCTCAGCCAGTAACAGAACAAAAGGATATTTAGTATGAGTTTTAGCGATCAACTTAAAGAAAATAATAAAGCACTATACACTGTAACCTGTTTGATTGCAGCTATTCCAGCGGTATATTTTTATTTATCCAAGGTTCAAGATATAAAAAATACAGAACTTGCTCTCAGAAACGATACCCAATCTTTAGAAATACAACTTGCTTCTCATCAGAAAAAACAAAATACCTTACCAGAGCTAAAAGCCCAACTTGAGCAGAAAAAAAAGGATCTAGAAAATATTGAATCCCTACTTCCTAGTAATGTTTCAATCCAAAAGACACTAGAGATCATAACTCGTCTATCAAAGCATAATCATGTAACACTACTAAGTTTTGATCAACTCCCTGCGGTGTTATCTTCTGAAAGAAATTACTATGAAATACCTTTGAATATCTCATTAAAAGGTACTTACAGGGATCTAGTAATGTTTTACGATAGGTTAACACATACAAAGCAACTTCTACGACTTACAAACCTGAGGTTTTCATCCTCAAGTCTTAAGCAAGACTATCTTACATCGACTTGTTCGATTATATTATATAGGGGACTGTAAAGAGTGTTAAAAAACTTTTTTACCATTTTAATTCTTCAAGTTCTGTGTCTTTACTCTATAGAGGCACTACGAGCGGATGATATTCCTGCTCGTCCTCGTCCTCCTACTACGATAAAAAAATACGTTAAGGGAGAGGCTGGAAAGAAATTAAAGATGGTAAGAAAAAAAATTGAAGATGTTAAGCAAAACGTACTTCCAGAAGAACCAGCTAACACAGTAGATCTTCAAGATCTTTCAGAACTTGATATTTCTGATATTATAGAACCTAGTTCTGATTACCAGTTTACCTTTGATAAAGAGGAAAGTCCTTTCACTATAGATTTAGATCCTCCAGTAGATCTAACAAAGGAAGAACTTGAACAAGCTACGGTTTATGCCCCTACGGATGTGGATGTATCTCAAATAGTTATAAAAGGTATATGGTTACTGGATAATGGCCAGAGAAAAGCCCTTATTCAGGAGGCAAAAAACAAGACTACTATAGTGGGAGTTGGGTATAAAATAGGTGAAGGACGTGTAGTAAGTATAAAAAAAGATGCAATTGTTGTAGGTTTTCATTCAATGAAAGCCTCAGGTGTGAGAGAATATAAA
>CACXFL010000225.1 GCA_902766925.1 uncultured bacterium
ATAAATGAGTTTTAACTTTAGAAAATAGAAGAAACTGAGTCGAAGAGGTGTTCTATCTTAATAAAAATACAAGGATTTTTATTTTAGTAAAGGATTTAACAGGTTTATCCGATAAGAAGGTAGAGTTAGTCATTAACTTTGATTGGCTTTTGTATAGAGGATAAATTTGTGAAACAAAAATTTTTAAAATTAATAAGTTTAACTACAGAAGTTTTAACTCTTTTAGTACTTGGGATTTTATTTATAAGTTGTTCTGATAATTCTCAACTTAAGGCGGTTGGTAAAGTCAATCATTCACCTGAACTAATCGGAGAAGCTGATACTCTACCAAATACAGATACAACTCCAGCTATAGGTGGAACTAATTTAAATCATCCAACGAATCCAACAAATCCATCAGATCCATCTGGTCCTTCAAGACCATCTACTCCAATCCTAGATACGGGTACTATTATGAGAAAGATAATGGAAATATCAGGGAGTAGTAATCCTCAAATAAAAAAAGAATTTATACGAACATACCTAGATGTGAATAATACAGCTGGAAAAGAGGTTAAGGTTTGTTTGTGGTTTGATAGAAGAGAAGAAGAACATAACTGTGATGATGCTAAATTTAAGGTTAAACTAAATGATGTAATACAATCAACACAGTTAAATTTAAATAATGTTAAATCAAGAACACATAGAGGAATATCAGGTAAAAATTATACGGTTCCAGAACAACAGAGACCTGCAACTAATTTTACAGGTAAATATAATTCAGTTCCTGGAACTGCTTACACAGGACATTGGAACAATCAAGCAAGATTACTAATAACAACATCGTGTGATAGTTATTGTGATAATGGACAATATTACTGTACTAGAGGGCAGCTCTATTGTCATGATGGTATTGCATCTATGACTGTCTATGGAAAGATTGTATTAAATTATGGTGGTAAGTTAACGGAAGTGATGTTCATTGATAGAAAAACTCATATAAGAACTACTTCTGTTGAAACTTACGATCTGGTTAACCAAGATTATGAAATTGTAACCACAGATCCATCATTTGATGATTGGTGTCAGATAAGTCTTTAAAGTCTGATTATAGATTTATAAGTTTAGTAACATTATCTAAGATGTTTTTATCTTGGATCTTATATTATCAAAACTCCAACCTATGAGTTTAACTATCTCTTTTTTGTTTTCAGTAACAGGTATCGTGGCGCAATTCGGGTTACGGTGGTTTTATCTTAGTAAAAAGACAAGTATTTTTATTTTTGTAAAGAATTTAGCTAATTTATCCGATAAGAGGTTAGGTACTTAATTGAGTAACACTAACTTGTTGAAAAAGATTAGAAATATGAATAATAAATTATTAAAAGAGATTGGTTTAATTTTAAGACTGATAAGTTTACCAGTAGTTATTTTAGTTTTTATAGGTTGTTCTGATAATTTAGAACTTTCTGGAACTCACGATGTAAATAATGGCTCAGATGAGAAAGTATCTCCAACAATTAATGAAGCTTCCACTCTTCCTCAGGTTGGACAGGATATTAAGAGTGGTAAACAACAACAATCTCAAAAAGATCCTTCTGATACAACTAAAAAAGAAGAACCTACTCCTAAAACTATTCCTCAACCTATTATAGAATTTATGGGTGAATATAATAGTAAGAGTCCAGAAGAAAAAAAACAACTGATCTCAACTCATATAGATACAGCAAATAGTGAAGGAAAAGAGGTTAAAATTTGCTTCTACTATGATCCTGAAGATTATTTCCCAGGGGTTCATAAATGCGCTTTAGCTCAGTTCTTAGTATTTTTAAATAAGGAAAAATCTCAAACAGGAATAGCTAATGCTCGTTTTGCTGAAAGAGATTTTTTAAATCTTAATAATCTAGGAGAAAGATGGCATCACGGAATATCTGGTAAATCATATCTAGTACCTAATCTTCTTCTACCAACCGAAAGACAAAAATATATGGTTCCTGGAACTTTGTATAAAACTGGTTGGGATAAAAACGGAAAGGTAAATATAACTATTAACTGTGCTTTGCCATCTTGTCATGATGGTATAGCATCTATGGCTGTAATAGGTAAATTGGTTATAAAAAATGGTGGTACCTCTTCTGAAGTAACATTCATTGACAGAAAAACCCAAATTGGTACAGGAACTTCTACAGTTTATGATGCAAGTAAACAAGATTTGAAACTAGTGTCTGGGAACCCATCATTTGATGATTGGTGTCAAATTGATGAATGATAACATTATTTAACTAAAATTGTCTATATAGAAGCCCTTTTTCTGGTAAAGAAGGAGGGCTTCTTTATATTTTTCTAGATTTATAGACTGTCAGGGTATAATATTCTAAAATAGACATTAGACGTTGTAACAAGCTGGTTTGCAAGGAGATATCATGAAATTTAGTATGGCAAGGATGTTTAGGTATGGTGTTGTGTTTATTGGAATGTTTGTATCATCCACTGCTTTTTCTCTTACCTGTCCACAGATTAAAGATCTAATAAATATCAGTTTAAAAGCTCACCTTTCTTTCCATGATTTTAATGAAGAGCTGTCTCAAAGAACTTTTGAGAACTATATAAAAACTTTGGATCCTGGAAAACTTTATCTATATGAATCTGATGTAAAAGGACTAGCTGATAAATATAAAAATAATATTCATAAGTTGATAAAAGCTAGGAAATGTAATTTTATAAATGATTTTATAAATATATATACCCTAAGATTTAAAGAAGTTAACGATAAGGTTAATGAACTAGTAGATCTTAAACATGATTTTAATATTGATGAATACCTAGAATTAGATAGAAAAAAAATAGGTTTTGCTAAAGATGAAAAAGAACTTAAGGATAGGTGGAGAAAAAGAATTAAATTTCAACTACTTCAACTTATCTCTACTGGAGTAAAAGAAGCTAAAGCTAAAGAAAAGATTAAAAAAAGATATTATCTATTAAATAAAGATTTCCAGGAAGAAACCTTGGATACTTTCTATGAAAGATTTTTAGCTTCTTTTACTACAGCCCTGGATCCTCACTCAGAGTATTTAAGTAATGATGAGTTGAAAGATTTTAGAATAGCAACTTCTCTAGCAATGGAAGGAATAGGAGCACTTTTAAGGAGTGAGGATGGATTTGTAACTATTGTAAGTCTTGTTCCTGGAGGATCTGCTAGTAAGAGTAAGAAGTTAAAGGTTGAAGATAAGATTGTTGCTGTAAAACAACAAAATGGAGATCCTGTAGATGTTATTGATATGAATTTAAAGGATGTTGTAGATAAGATAAGAGGTCCTGAAGGAACTACGGTAACACTTACTATAGTAAGAGATGAAAAAGGTAAAACTTCTAAGTTTGATGTAACACTAAAAAGAGAAAAGATTAAATTAGAAGAAAGAAAAGCTAAATCTAGGGTTGTATCTGTTGATGTGGAAAGTAAAGAAGGTAAAAAACGTAGTATGAAAATAGGTATACTTAATCTTCCTTCTTTCTACATAGATTTTGAAGGACAATCTAGAAAATCCAAAGATTATACCTCTTCAGCTCATGATGTACTTGAAGAACTCAATAAACTTAAAACAGCTGGTATAGAAGGACTTATAGTGGATCTTAGAGCTAATGGTGGAGGATCCTTGACTGAGTCTATTAAGATTGCGGGATTTTTCTTTAAGGAAGCTCCTGTAGTTCAGGTTAAAGATGGAGATGGAGCTACTAATACCTATATGGATGAAGATAAAGGAATAGTTTATGAAGGTCCTATGAGTGTCTTGATAAGTCGTCAATCTGCAAGTGCATCAGAGATCTTTGCAGGAGCTATAAGAGATTTGAATAGAGGTATTATTATTGGAGATTCTCATACCTTTGGTAAAGGAACGGTTCAAAACCTTCAAGATCTTAAAAAACTTGGAGGAATAAAGATTACTATAAGTTCTTTCTACAGACCTTCAGGATCTTCTACTCAGTTAAAGGGGGTCGATTCTGATGTAGTAATTCCAAGTATCTCAGATGAACTTGATATTGGAGAAAAATTCTATGATTATGCTCTTCCTTGGGATAGTATAAAATCAGCTAAGTATCAAAATTTTGATATGATAAAAAATTATCCTTCAATACTTTCTAAACTTTCTGAAAAAAGAGTTAAAACGGATGAAGCTTTCACAGATCTATTGAAAGATATAGAAAAACAAAAGAAGAAAAAAGAAGATAAATATAAAATTAGTTTGAAGAAAGATCAGGATATTAAATCTACGGATCCTGATAAGGATGAGGAGTTAGAAGAAATAAATGATGTAAGGCTAGAGAATGATCCTACTTTACAAGAGTCATTGAGAATTACTGCAGATTATACTCAACTTCTTCAAGGACAGACTCCTGTTTCTTCTAAACTAGATCCTGCACTTACGAAAAAGAGTAAATCAAAAAAGAATAAATTAAATACTAAAAAGACAGGTAATGGAATTAAAAAACGTAAGTAAATAATGTATTAAAGTTTTTAAATATTTATTAATAGTTGTTTTTTTAAAAAAGGAGAAGCTAGTGATTAGCTCTCCTTTTTTATTGTTATTTTAAATAATACCAAATCAGATTAACTTTTAACTATTTAAAATTACTTAAAATTATACGTTCTCTCCCGATAACGAGGGTATGAGTGTAGGTTTAAAAAATATAAGAGTAAGTCTAACTTGCTTCCGTAGATCTTCAGTTGTTCTATGGCTGGGGGTTTTATTATTCTTGGTACAAGAAGGTTGTAATAAAACTTCTTTGAATAGATTTGTAAATACTAAATCAAAAGCTGAAACTGGTTATGAAAAAGATAGAGACACTAGTTATCCTTATGGTGATATAGATACTGGACCTTATAAAGCTAAACAGATTAATACATATATTAATAGTTTAGAAATTAATATAGAAAACATCAGTGATAATCCAGCCGTTCCTATTATTAGTGTTCATGGATTAAAACAAGGAAGTTCTATCAGCCTATACGAGGGAGAAAATTGTAATGGGGATGTTATTTCTACGTTAACATCAGATGGTGAATTTGAAGGAATTAGCTCCGTTGAAGGATATGCTGATAGAGAATTTAGGGTAAAGGTTAGCTATAGTGGAGAGAGTCAGTGTAGAGTAATTGTTCCTAGATTCTATCATCTAGAAAAACCAGTTATAAGTTTAAATGAAGATCAAACTGCTTTAGATCCTCGTTATCCTAAATTTAACATTACAAATTTATTACCTTCTAAAAAAGTAAGATTATCTCTGCATATGGATCCTAGTTGCCAAGATCCTGAGGTAGGATCAAAGGATATAGATGTTTTAAATCAAACTGCTTCTTATATTATGGGGATAGAAAAACAGGTAGTGGATACAAAAGTTCATACCTATTATGTTAAACAAAGTTATGGAGAGAATTTTTCATGTTCAACTGGAGTAGAATATAAGTATAATCTTGATATTTCAAATTTAACCATATCTTCATCATCAGATATTATATCAGGACAGAACCCATCTGGTATAAAGGTTAGTAGAATTTTGGAAGGAACAAGAGTAAGTTTAAAATCTGAAGATGGAGTTGAAGATACTATTTATGAAGATGGATATCTATATCCTAGAATAGCTAGTGGATATGTAGAAAAGGATTTAGATATTATCTATTCAGATGGAACCAGTAGTAATAATGGAAGTAGTTCAGTTACCTATATAAACTTGGAACTACCAGTTTTATATTTAAATACCGCTCAAACTGCTCTTAATAGAAGACTTCCTGTATTTGATGTTGGAGGTCTTTGGATCGGGAAAGAGGTAAGTCTAACTTTACACTCAGATCAGACTTGTTCTTCTACTCCTATAAGTGATGAGGTTCTATCTTCTACTGGATCCAGTCAGATTTATCCACTGATAGAACTTTCTGATAATTACACTCATACTTACTATGTTAAACAAAGTTACAGGGGAGTATCAACCTGTTCTAAAGGTGTTAATTATAGTTATTCTCAAAGTATATCTAGTTTGAGTTTAACTTATGATGAAATTTATTACGGAGATACTCCATCTGGAATTGGGGTAGCAGGAATTCAACCAGGAGGAAGAGTATCTTTACATAAGGATAGTTGTACCAGTGAAGAAGATAGTTACCTTATTGCAGATGGTACTCTATATCCTACACCTGTTGTAAATTATACTGAAAATGATCTGTATATTAAATACACTCTATCTGAAAACAGTGACTGTATAAAATTAAATTCAAAATATATAAATCTAAATAAACCTACACTATCTTTTTCTTTAGCTAATACAGTGGATAAAAGACTTCCGGTATTTAACGCAAATAATTTGTTTACTGGAAAGAATGTAAACTTATCTTTACATAGTGATTCTGACTGTAGATCAGCTACTTTATCTTCTATTAAATCTACTACTCAAACATCTGAATCTATAGGTCTTAAAACTCCTGTACAAGATAAT
>CACXFL010000226.1 GCA_902766925.1 uncultured bacterium
CAGCTTCGTCCTGGAGAATATCAAATTCTTCTTAAAGGTAACATCATAGGAAAAGGCTCTCTCCTACCTGATTATTATCTAGCAATGGATCCTGGAGATGTTTCAGAACCTATGGATGGAATATCTACCAAAGAACCTGCTTATGGACTAGATGCTATCTGGATTAAATCAAATCAAAAGGATGAAGCAAGCTTTAGAGGATATACTGTAGTTAACGGAGCTACAGTGGTTGTAACACACCTAACCAAACTTATAGAAGATAACGCTCATCTATTATTAGGAAGACAAGAAGCTCAATACCTTGTAGATCAACTTAAATCAACAAATCCTAAAGTAGTAGAAGAAGTAATAGGACCTGATAAATTAACCCTTGGAGACTGTGTTAAAGTACTTCAAAATCTTTTAGCAGAAAAGATTAACATAAGAGATACATTAACGATATTTGAAAGTTTAGCTGATCATTGTAAAACAGCTAAAAATCCAGATGTACTGACTAGGTATGTACGTAAAGCCTTGGGAAGAGGAATATGTGCAAAATATCTATCATATAATGAGGAACTGGTGGTTCTTACCCTAGATAGAGCGGTGGAAGATATATTGATCTCTGGGATTCAATATAGAGATGATGGATCTAGCTTTCTTCAAATAGAACCTTCGATGGCTCAAAATATCCTTCAAAAGATTGCCGGATCCGTAGATAAGTTCCAGGATACAGGAACTCAACCAATACTTCTATGTGGATCTTTAGTAAGATGGGAATTAAAACAGTTAAGCTCTCGATTTATTCCAGGACTGGTAATATTAGCATTTGATGAAATACCACCAGATATAAAAACAAAATCAGTAGGTATAGTAAGTTTATAATAACAGGAGAATGATATGAGAATAAAAACATTTGAAGCGGTTAATATGAAAGAAGCACTAAAAGCTGTAAAAAACGAGTTTGGAAATGAGGCTGTTATTTTAAAAACTCGTCAAAAGGATTTAGATGGAACCTCTCAAGCAGTTGAACTTACTGTAGCTACACCTTCTGAAGTAGTACCAAATAATATAGATACTCTATCAGGTATAGATAAGGATAAAAGTCTCGTACAATACCTTGGAAATCTAGAAAAGAAAATTAATTATCTTACAGATGAAGCGATAAGACAAGATCAATTCTTTGATCTTGTTAATAGTGTTGATGAGTTGAGGGTTTTATTACTTGAACAAGTTCAAAATAAAGGCCAATTAAAAGATGTTCCAGTTCCTTGTAGAAGTTTAGTAAAAAAGTTACAACTTGCAGGTATAGATGAAGCAAGTCTTTATGAATTGGTAAAATATTTAAAATCTTTACCTGAATCCGAAGAGTCTCTAGATGAAAATTTCTACCAAGATAATGCTATAAAATGGATGTTATCCTCTATTAAAATAGCTCCAGCTATTCAAGCATTTGATTCAACTACCTCTATTCATGCAGTAGTAGGTCCTTGTGGAGCAGGAAAAACTTCATTTATATCAAAACTAGTAAACTCTATTAAGAAAAAATCTGATAGAAAAATACTTGTTATCTCTTATGATGTTAAAAAATTAGGAAGTGCAGAACAGCTAAGAATATTTTCTAAAATATCTGATACGTATTTTGAAAGTATAAATGATCTATCACAAGTTGAACCTTTGATAAAGAAATACAGTAAGGAACAAGATCTTCAACTTGTAATAATTGATACTGATGGAAGAGGAGCAAAAAGTAGAGAAGAGGTAGAAGATCTTAAACAATTAAATAACGGTATTCTTCCTATAGATATTCATTTAGTTCTTTCATGTACTGAAAAATATGTTCAAATGGATAGAGCTGTAAGAACTTTTTCTACCCTAGGAATTCAAAGTTTGGTATTTACAAAACTAGATGAAAGTTGGAGTTATGGAGATATATTTAACCTTAGTAGAAAATGGTCTATCCCTGTAGGGTATTTGAGTGTAGGACAAAGTATTAATAAAGATTTACAACGTGCCAGTAAGGAAAAAATTATAACGAGGATTTTTGATATAAAGTAACTTTTATAGTTTATAACTATAGTTAAAGTTACAGTTATATTTGAAATTAATTATACTAGTGAAAGGGTTTAGTTTGAAAACAAGTAAACATTCTTCTATTATTAGTATCACCGGTGGTAAAGGAGGGGTTGGTAAAACTATATCTAGTATTCATCTTGCAATTAATACTGCAAGACTTGGATATAAAACTCTTCTTATAGATGGAGATATGGGATTAGCTAACGTAGATATAGTACTTGGAATCCATCCGAAATATAATATATCTGATCTAATAGAAAAAGATTTAAGTTTTAAGGATATAATTGTAAAAACTAAATTTGATGTAGATATAATTCCTTCAGGATCTGGTATTCAAGAACTGACTAGTATTTCCTATGTTAATAAACTTCAACTTTTAGATAAAATTGAAGAGCTTGAAAATGAGTATGATTATATATACGTAGATACAGCAGCAGGAATTTCAGATAATGTAGTGTTCTTTAATGGGTGTTCAGATATATGTATTATAGTAGTAACTGCAGAACCTCATAGTATTGCGGATGCTTACTCTAGTATAAAAGTCATATCTTCAAAATTTAATAAGAAGAATTTTTATGTTATAGTAAATATGGTTGATTCTGAAAGTGAAGGAGATAAAGTATTTTCGAGGTTAAATGCGGTATCTGAGAAGTTTTTGGGATTTTCCTTACTTCATCTAGGATCTGTGCCTCGTGATCCTCAACTTCAACAAGCTATACTCAGACAATCAGTAGGTTCTTTCTGTTATAGAACTGTTTCTGGACAAGCTTATAATAGAATTGTTAATAGATTGTTTGATGATATATTTACTAAATCATCAGGTGAAGAAGGATACTTCAAAAAGATTATTAGTTATACTGAGATTTAGATTAATTTGATAGTTTATAGAATGGTTGGTTGAATATATTTAACAAAGAGTTTAAAAGGGAATTTAAATGAAGGCGTTGGTTAAAAGGTATAAGCAGGATACTAAAGGAATAGATGGAAAACTTAGAGACCAGTTAATACTGGATTATGCCTCTTTGATAAGGTTTATTGCACAGAAGGTATCAGTAAAACTACCTTCAAATGTAGATATAGATGATCTTATTAGTGCAGGTGTTATTGGTCTTATGGATGCAATAGATAAATATGATCCATCAAGAGAAAATAAATTTAAAACATATGCTGAATTTAGAATTAGAGGAGCTATTCTTGATGAACTTAGATCCCAAGATTGGGTTCCTAGGACTATAAGAGATAAATCTAAAAAGATTGATAGAACTATTTCTGAACTTGAAAAAAGACATGGACGTTCTGTTACAGACGAAGAGTTAGCTCAAGAACTAGATATGAGCCTAGATGAATATTATGATATGGTAGCTTCTGTAAAATGTACAAATTTAGTTTCTATAGATGAGTTTGTATCTGAAGGTAGTGGTTATGAAAAGAAAAACTTTATGGATAATATTGATAAAAGTTCTAATAAAAATCCACTAGATCAGATGAAGAACAAAGATCTACGTGCTTCTATTATTCAATATATTGAGGAGTTACCTGAAAAATATAAATTAGTTTTATCTTTGTATTATTTTGAAGATTTAAACTTAAGAGAAATAGGAAGAGTGCTTTCAGTTACCGAGTCAAGGGTATCTCAACTTCATACTCAAGCAATGTTAAAATTAAAAGAAAAGCTTATGCCAACTCTAAAAGAATAAATTGTAACTAGGAATTATATTTATACAAGAGGTATACATACATGGAAGAAAATAAAGATCTTATTGGTAAAGAAAATTATGGAGAGATTTTAAATACAGATTTGAGATCTGGTACAGAGACAGAAAATAATGAATCTGGTTCAGAAGATATTATTCCTCAGGTCAATGTTGATCTTATTAGAAATTATCCTAAATCGAATAAAAGAGTACCATTGTATGTGGATTATTATAAAGTAGACTCTTTTTTAACAGATAATTGTTGTATAGAAAGATCTAATACTCAATCTACTCATATTAGTCCTCATGGAGTAGAATTTAAAACAGAGGTTAAGTATAATGTTGGAGACTTATTGAAGATGGACGTATTTGTTCCTAATTATTGGAATAGAAAGAAAAAACTTGTTGAATATGATTATCTTTCTAATATAGAACCACTTTCATTTAAAATATTAGGAAGAGTTATAGAAAGAATTCAATCAGGTAATAAATTTTTAGTAACTCTTGAAACTCTGGTAATAGATGATCTAGATAGAGAAATATTAACCTCTTTTATTAAAGGAACAAGTGTATGATAGTAACTTTATTTGGTGTGTTAATTTTTTTGGATATGGTTTTAATGCTGATTTTTTTGAAATTAAACCGTAAAAATATCTCTATGTCTCAAATTCTTCAAACTCTTACTGAAGAAAGAGATCTTCTTAACTCTCAAAAACAAGAACTTCTGAATGAACTTTCTTCCAATGTATCTGAATGTAAATCCTATCATGATAAAGTAAAAGTCATGGCAACTGAAGTGGATCAGGATTTATCACGTTGTAAAAAAATTCTATCGGAAGAGGTTACTGGTACTATTGAGGGTATGCGAGGAGAAATCATGGAGACAGTTTCAACTCTAACTCAAAAACAATTAGGTGTAGAAGCACTACTTAAAAAACTTCAACAAGAAAAAACAGTACTCCAAAAAAATATAGTATCAGCAAAAGCTTTGGCCTCTGTTTTAGGAGGTAAGTCTTCATATGAAGCAGCAATTGGGGATCTAGAATCTAGAAAATACCAAGATGCACGAGAACTAATTGCTAAGGGGAAAACAGCCCAGGAAGTTGCAGAAGATCTTGGACTCACTGCTTCTGAAATTCAAACTATAATGGAAGTAGATGCAGGCATATAGAGACTAGGGTTGAATATATATAATAATAAAACATCTCTTCTATTCATAAATAAGTTAGAAGAGATGTTTTATTATTTATAGATCCTTATTTAGATAGATCTTGTGTGAATAATCTAGTACAATCATCTGATTCATCTAATTCAGTATGATTGATAATACCATCTGATTGTAGGGTATTACTACTACGATCTATTTGAGTAGTTTCATAAGATTCTGGTATTTGAGGTAGATCATCTGCTTCTATTTGATTTAATTTATCAATATATACGTCTATATCATCATATCTTTTCAGAATCTTAAAGAATTTACCCATTTCACGTTTTATACTTTTTACAAATTCATGAACAATAAGTTTAGTTTGAGCATCTTCAAGTCCAGGTGTAAATAAAGAGGTATGTAATTTAGAATGATTTACACATTGGATTAAAATACCTTTAAGAAGAGCAGGCATTTTAGTAAGAAGATCTGCTTGTTTTTTCTGTAATTTTGCTCTTTTTGAATTGATTTTTTCAGGATGCTTACTGGAATATTTTATATTATATAGTGTTAACAGTAAAGAACGTGACATGTATTTAACATTTTTAGAATATCTTCTTACTGCATCAAAAGTATCTCCAGATTTTTTATCTAAATTTGTAAAAGAGTGATTCTCTACAGCTTCCATAATATCATTTACTAATTTATCAATATCTTCTTCTTTAATAGAATTTGAAATAGCAAGAAAGAAATTATAGGTATAGTGTTTTTTCATAAGATCCATGATCATAGGATTTCCTATAGCCCAGAAGCCAAGACCTATGGTACCAATAAGCATTGATCCTATAAAACTAGTTGATCTGTCGCTGAATAGTTCAGCAACTTTTTTAGGAGCAAATTTCCAGAGACTATGCCATCCTTGATAGATAAAATTAAATGCCGTAGATCCAGGAAGATATTTTATAGGTTTGAAAAACTTCTCTCCGGTAAGTTCTCGTATTGTTCTAGGCCAGAACATTACATGATCTCCAAGAGGTTTAGATATTATGGAAGGGAGCATGAAATTAATTGCAAAGAAACTAAGAGTCATTGCATCACCAATTTCTCCAGCTAGAAGTTTATATGTATAAAGGCAAACAAATGAGAATACAAAATCTTTAAATATTCTAAGAGAGTAATATTTTAATTGAGTTTGATTAGCATCATCAGGGACAAAATCCATTATTCCTCTATAGAAGTGGTTATATGCTCCTACAAGACCTCCTATTACAAATTGGAACGTAATAGATAAAGCAGATCCTGAGGCTCCAAGTGCGTGTAGTCCTAAAATAAATCCAGCTTGTAAAGAAGCAAATATCAGTCCTGAAAGGTATTCAGGGTGACCACTCACTCCATAACATCTATATTTTGCGTATTCTAGAAAATTTTTGAAAGATAGAGGTATTTTTTCCTCAGTTGATATAGGAACTAAAATGTTAGATTTTGGTGAGTATAAAAGGTGTACTACATCGAAGCCGTTAAGGGTACGTTGAGTACTATCAGATCTAGAAATATCCTTTTTAAATTCTGAACGTTTTAATTCTAAATCTTTTTTTAAACCTTCCAGAAGATCAGATAGTTCTTGCTTTATATCAGATAGTTGTTGAACCAATCTTTCTCTTTTTAGATGATCAATTGAAGAATCTGCTTGTAATTGATTTAGATAGTTAGAAATATCGGTAAGTTGTTGAGCTAGAATTGTTTCTGAAATTATACCAGAAACTAGTGATTCTACTTGAAAGGAACCTTCAATGGGAAGACTTACACTATAAGTAGTAGATAAAAACTTTTGGTCTTTTGCTTTACTACTTTTAACAGAAGGATCGGTTAATCTAATGTATAGAAGCACTGCTTTAGAACTGGTTGAGTTTTTCTTATTAGTGCCACGTAGTGTATTCATACTTATTTTGTAGTAAGTACCATCTTCAAGTTGATGTATAAAAATATTTCTTTGATCATCTAATTTAGTAAGAACTGATTCGGATCCTTCTTGCTCTATTCTAGTATCCAGATTAGCTTTTTCAGTTGTAATTATCTGATGTAAAATAGAAGCTTCCGATTCTTTTTCTTGAGGATTATTTGATTCTAAAAATTTTTCAAAATCTAGAATTTCTTGTGAAGGATTATTATCATTTTGAGTGGAAGTATGTGCGTTTTTATATTCTTCAATAATTTCTTCTATTAGACTATCAATTTTATTTTTTATACTTTCAAGTTGTTGTTGACGCTGTGGCTCAAGGCTAGAGGATTCGTGATTTTCGGAATTATTAGTATCAAGGACATTAAAAGAGTTAGGATTATCGGATGGAGGTATAAAAGACGGAAGAGCAGAAAGATTCGGGGGAAATAAAGACAGAATAAGAAGCAATAATAAGGTTAAAATTGATGAGATACAAGAATTGAAAAAACTAATCCATTCTCCCATAAAGGGACGATTAATAAAGACTCGCATAACACCTTCTTTGTTAAATTGTTGTTGATAGAACTGTTGATTTTTTGATTTGTTGATACGTTAATTCCTAATTAATTTTTTTTCAAGTATTATTTGTATCAATCAGTACTATTTTGAATGTTTTTCACTGGAAATTTTTTTTTATAAAAAAATTTTTTTTCATCTGAATGTTTAATAAGCAAGATATGATTTTATACACTGATAATTTCGACATTTATTTTTTGAATGAAATAGACTTTTATTCTTTATATTGATTGTTAACTTTTGTTTTTCATTCTGATTTTTACTTTTTATTTTTCAGATTTTTCTTTTCTGTTTTTAATATTTCTTTTTTGAATGATAAAATTTTTTGATTTTAGATTTAGTTTGTGATGTAAATTATTTTTACATTATATGCTGAGTATAAACTAGGATTAAAAGTATAATCTATTGATATTTCGGGAATTTTTAATCATAAAATAATTGGTCTAAGTATTGCAGAATTAACCATACATGTGTGATTTCAAATGATTTTGGAGTTGAAGGAATTGAGTATGGTAAAAGATATGGGTAGATCAAGTATTGTTTTGGGATTTTTAATATTATTTTTAACTATTCTTGTTAGCTGTAAAACAACTAATAATTTAAGTAAAATGTCCGGCTCTGAAGAACATCATAGCCCTATATTTTTATATGTACCTTCATTAGAAACAATTTATATAAGTGTTCCTGATACGTATACTAAGGTTGAAACTTGTTTATCTTCTTCCAAAGCATGTGAAGATACTAACTCAAAGGTTCAAGAATCTATTCTAAAAAAAGATGGTAGAGTATTCTATAAAGTTGAAAATTCTGACAAATTAAGATTTATACAAATTAAAGCTTTAACACTAGTAGGTGAATTAGAAGAACTTACTGGTATCAAAAATAGTGATACAAATAAGGAAGTAGATGAAAAAGATAACGAAAATGATTTAACCAAAGATAACAATAATCTAACAAAAAATGATGTTATAGTTAGGGTGGTTGAATTAAAAGATAAAACGAATGAATCTTCAACAAAAGTAGATGAAGAAAATAAAGATCCTAAAATAACATCTTATGAAGGATATGGTTGTTACGATACTACACAAGATGTATGTAAAGCTGAGTACACTATATTTGTAAAGACAAATGAACTAAGAAAATCTTTTGGTCTAAAGGAGCTTAAACCTAACATTGCTCTATCTTATCTTGCAAGACAATGGTCAGTAGAACAAGCCCGTCAAGGAAATATCAGTCACAATTGGTTTACATCGGGTATTACAAATCAGAAGTTTAATGCGTTGAAAAAAAGTTCTTTCCATGATTCCAGTGTAATATCATTCTTATCTGCAGAAAATGTAGCTGCAAATATGGGATATACTGAAGGTACTGCAGTTGGAACAGCACTGTATTCTCAATGGAGAAACTCTCCAGGACATTATGCAAACATGGTTGGATCACATAACTATATGGGAGTTGGAGTAGTTATAGGTGCTAAATCAACTTATAGTATTTATGGTACCCAACTTTTTGGAAGATAAAATATAAATTAATAATTCATTTATGACTAGAAAAATAATTCCATGTTATAAGAAAAATTTATTTAAATTCTTTAATTAGAACTGACTAGATGAACCTCTTTTTGTATTAGTTTTTGTATTAATACTAGCTTCAAGAGGTGCTTTTTTTGAACTAGAAAAATCAATATCTACATCATTAAAGTCAGATATATCATTTATATGACATTTATTGATGTTATCTTTTTGATATAAGGAACATATATTAATGTTAGTGTAGTAATGATGAAGTATTTTTTTATAGTTCCATTTCAAGTGAGAACTAAGTTTCTGAGCTCCCATCTGACTCATTCCAATTCCATGACCAAAACCAGATCCACTAAACTTAAATTTTAAAGAACTATATTTGGGATATTTTCCTTGTTTTAATATTTTAAACATAGAACTATCAAGACTTACGGCTTTCTTTAAAGCTCCTACTCCTATTTTTATAGTTTGATTAGAAGAAGTAATAATTTTCACTCCAAGAACTCGACCTGTTTTAGTTTTAGTCGATATTACTATATTTTTAACTTTTTCATTACTAGATAAAATAGAAGAATCTTGTAACTTTTGAGTAAGTTCCCAAGCAGTTAAAACTTTTTCCCATTTATATGAAGATTTAAAAGGTTCTTTTTTAGAAAGACAATACGGAATAGATTTATGCCATACATCTATAGCTGAATCTGTACTTCCTCCAGCATCAGCATGATAATAAGCTTGAATTACCTTGTTATCAAAAGTAAGAATTTCACCACGAGTTTCTTCTATAGCCTGGTTAGTATTTGTATGTTCATTAGAGATTCCTGTATATACTTGATAAGTAATCGAATCGTCTACGTCAAAATATTTATTTTTAGAAAATTTTCTCGCATAAAGCATATGAAACATAGCATAAGTTCTTGCAGCTACTGTTTGAGTTTTTAGAGCCTCTTTGTCCCAGGTTGGAATAATTTCGGAAGGAATCACACCCTTTAAATATTCTTCAATGTTAATTTTATTGACTACCAGTAAGTATTTTTTTAAAGAGTTCACCTTTATCGGATATACTATGATTTGACCGTTATAACTGTAAGAAGTAAGTTCTCCAGAACGATGTATGGTTAAAGGAGAAGTTCCTTTAAGAATAACGGGGGTTTTTAATTTATAAGCGTTAAGTTTAATAGAATTAGTTTTAGCTAAAATAGCCTCTTGAGATTCTTTAAAGGAATCCAGCTCATATACCATGAAAGGTGTTTTAGAAGTAATTTTAAGTCTAGATTTAACTGTATCTTCTCTATGAGGAATAAAACCGGTAGAGTGAGGAAATATTTTTACTTTAATATCAGGAATAGTATCTGATAGGGTTTTAGGAGCTAAAGTAAATAGGGTCTTAGATTGCAAGAAATCCGTCCTTGCAAACATTGCAATAAACAGCATTAAAACAGCTAACCTAATTTTGTTAGATGAATTATTATTCATTAGCTCTCCGTATTAAGCAGGAAGCTTTTATTACAAAATTAGTAATTTGTCAAATTAAGGTAGGTAATATGTTGTTTTTAGAAGCTTTTTATTTTGGAAGGAACTAGACTTAAAAAAGTTACTTTTGGTTATATATTTGGAAGTAAAGTTTGCCATGGAAAAAAACAGAATAAAATACGGATCTTACCCAACCATAGAATCTTTCATGGATAGTATTAGGTTGTACCCTAAATCCAAAAGAAATGAGGCTATAGGAGAATTTTTAGAAGAAACCTACAAGATATATAACCATAGGAATTATATCCATCCAGACCCACTGGAGTTTTTATATTGCTATAAAGACCCTAAAGATGTTGAAATTGTTGCTCTTCTTTGTTCTTCTCTTGCGTATGGTAGGGTATCTCAGATTCTTAAAAGTATTGATAAAGTTTTATCTCCTATGAAGCAGTTAGATATCTCTCCGAGAACTTTTATTGAGAGTGGTTCAAAATCTGATTTCAAAAGAATTTATTCTTCATTTAAGCATAGATTTACTACCTCGGAAGATTTAATTGCAATGTTAGTATCTATAAAAAAAATGGTTGAAAAATACGGATCTTTAAAAGATGGATTTTTATCGTATTATGATGATTCTAATTATCTAGAAGGGTTATCTGGTTTTTGTAGAGAATTTGGAATAATAAAGAGTTTTTTCCCAGATCCAATTCAATCAATATGTAAAAGATTACATCTTTTCTTAAGATGGATGATTAGATTCGATGAAGTGGATCCTGGTATTTGGAAGGGCGTTCCTACAAAGAATTTGTATGTTCCAGTAGATACCCATATGCTAAGGGTATACTCCATTCTTTCAGGAGACACGAAATCAAGTTCTGGAATTCAAGTAGCAAAAAAAATCAGAGATTTCTTTGCTACTTGGACTCCAGAAGATCCAGCAAAATACGATTTTTCTTTAACAAGATTTGGAATACGTAAAAATAACGAGTCTCTTATTTAATTAAGAGACAATAACATTTTTATATTTTTTATATTCTAGTATTTTGTTTTTACTTTCTTCATACGAAAAATTAAACTCCTGAGATATTCTTTTTAAAATATCATCTTCAGAAAGTTTCATTTCAAAACAGAGAGCTATAAATTTAAGGATACTATTATCTAATTTATTTTTAGTATCATCTAATTTATTTTTAGTATCATCTAATTTATTTTTAGTATCATCTAATTTATTTTTAGTATCATC
>CACXFL010000227.1 GCA_902766925.1 uncultured bacterium
AGGATAAAGAAAAAGTATCATCATTCTTCCAACCAGAGAATCAGCGAGTGTTGGAAGAAGAAGAATGTTTGCAGATCCAGTAAGAAGTATTTTGATCCTTTTATCTTTTGGTAAACGTCTTTGATTATCTACAAGAATTTTTAAGTATCTAAAAATTTCTGGTACACGTTGAATTTCATCTAACACTATATTAGATTGAATACTATGGATAAAACTTTGAGGATCAGTTTTTGCAGAAGTAAATAAAGCGGGTGAATCAAAGGATAGGTAAGTAAAACCATGTTTATCTGCAAAATCCATAGCTAAGGTACTTTTACCACACTGCCTTATACCGTTGATATAAAGAATGTCTGTATCTTTAAATATCTCAGTTAGATCTTTTTGTTTTTTTCTTTCTATATACATAATTTCTCTTTCGGAAAATTTAACATTAGATGTTAAATTGGTAAATAACTGAATCTTTTTTAGTCTGTCTAATATCCTAAAAACACATGGTATTTATACTAAATTTATAGAATTTTTAACTGTAATTTATTGAAATAACTAGATTTTTCGGGGGGGGGGGGGTAAAATATAATCATTGAATAGTTGAACTTAAGAAGGGAGAATTTAAAGATGGTTAGTAGAAAGATTAAATCTAGGGTTGGTATTTTTTTCTTGTTATTAGCTTGCATGTTTATGTATTCGTGTTCTGGAAAATCAACTGATAATAGAAGAGTTGAAAAAACTAATGAAGGAGAACAAAAACCAAACAATCCAAAAATTCCAACTTCTCCTGATAATCCAACAGTTGATCTTAACAAAGATGGTTTACAATACGTATCAACTCTTCAAGAATATTTTCAAAAGCACAAATATTCTGGAGCAAGATCAAAATACAATCAAAATAGAGGTATTCTTATAGGTGGAAGTTTAGATGGTAGAAAAATAAAAATTTTTAATAGTTCAGACTGTAAAGAAGAAAAAAATCTTCTAAGAACTGTAGATTCGTCGTATGGTGTTACAGAAGTGGAACTTCCAGATCTTGAAGAAGGAACATATACTTTTAGTTTTTTAGAAATAGATAAAGATGGAAACAATCTTGAATGTTATACAACAAAACCAATAAATTACAGATATCAAAGAATATTTAGAGTTCAAGATTCTGTGATTACTTTGAACGAAACTAGAGATGAAATTACTATTACTGGAGACTTAAGTTATACAAAACGTTTTAATAAAAAAATTCTTGCTGTATACAATGCAGATCTTGACGGAAATTATGGTATAGGTAGCAGTAGAACGGTGATTTTGTTTGAAGATGGAAGCATAATGTTATGGGGATATGATTATAGTGGTGTGAGTGCTTCTCAAGAATTTGCTGCAACAGGTATTCAGATTGGAACAGGAATTCAATCTTTATATATCGATAAAAGTGTTATGATATACAATATAGTTTATGGTTTAACAAAAGATGGAACTGTTGTTGAATGTTCTTTACATCGTAGAGCATGCCATACGCCAGAATATTTGCAAGCTGGAGCAACGACGAGATATCTACTAGACGATCCGGAACAATATTATGAACGAGAATTTAAGAATGTTCAAGATGTAAAATATGTAAATGACTTCCTTGTTGCTGTTACAAAAGATGGTTCCAATGAAAAATTATTGAAGATTCCAACAGGAGAAGAGTATAAAGTCGACATAAATAAGAATACAGAAAGAATTTATCCTTTTGGATCGACATTTATAAGAAAAAAATCTGATGGGTCTATAAAAAGTGTAAATGATGAATTAAATAAATTAGTGGGGGATTTTTCCAGTGTTGAAGATATTACATCAATACAGGAAATATATGATGATGGTCATGTTAAAGATATTAGAAGTAAATATGTAATTTTGAAAAAAGATGGAAATTTACTTACTACTATTCCTAATGGTTTACAAGAATTAAAGGGGCAAAAATTTAAAAAGGTATATGGTTTACTTAAAGGATTTGTAGCATTAAATGCTGATGGATCTCTCATTAAATGGAACGCCTCTGGAGAAAAAGTTGATAATTTTCATTTATCTCCTGACTTTAATAAAAAAACGAATCCAGTAATTGATGTCAAACCGTTGGCGAATTTTGTTATAGCAACTTATAAAGATGGGACTACATCTTTCAACAATGGTAGAGCTGTTTTAAATAGTATAGACAATATTAAAGCTACATACTTACCAGAACCAGGAATGACTATTTTCTTAACAAATGAAGGAAAAGTTGTAGTAACACGTATGTGTGAAAGTGGTTATGGTTGGGAAAATGTAGATCTTCCCCCAGAACTTAAGGATAATGTCCCAGTTGTTAATGTTTTTATGACTGAGAATAGATCGACTAATACTACGGTTTTTGTAAAAGGTGATGGATCTATAGTGCTTATGTTTGATGGCAGGTTTATTCCAACTCCTTCTGAATTGAATAAAATTGCGATTAGAGATGTTTATATGGGGGGTGTGAATGACTTTGCTGTAAGAAGACTGGATGGATCTGTCGTTTTATATGCTCATTCTTGGGATTTTGGAAACCAACGTGAAATTTCTCAGAATACTTTAGTTATTTCTAAAGAAGATGCCAATGGTGGAACAATTTTTAAAGTATTTAAAGTATTCGAAAAAACGTATTTTGTGCTTCTAAGAAATGATGGGAAAGCTCTTGTATATAAAACAGTACTTAAAAGTGATAGTATAGAAAAATATGAATATGCTAATAAAATTAATACCGATTCTCCTATAATAGATATGGTGTTCTTGAATAAGAAGGGTATAGTGGCTCTGCATGAGGACCATACGGTTACTCCTGAATATACCAATGATACTTTTACAGATAATGCATCTCATATTTATTCTGATGGCAATGCTCTGGTAATTTTGAAAAATGATGGTACTGTATTAAGATTTGAAGGCAACTTCTATGATTCGGATCCTACAGAACAATTTTCTGATTTACATGATGTAAAAGAAGTGTATCCCATTCCTATGTCTGGTAATTATAGCCAGTTTGTATTTGAAAAAAATGGTGGAACAGTTTCAACAATAGGATGGGGACATAATTCATATCAAGAGGGTTATCTCAATAATCTGTATATTATTGTTAAGAATAATAAGATGTGTGTATCACAATCAGGTACTACTGATTATATGCTGAATAATCAAGATTTAATAAGTTCGCATCTTTCATCTCTTGAATTTGTTTCTCTTATCTCTGGTGAAAAGAAAAAATTAAAGACTGAGCAACCTAATTCTCCAACAAATGTAGTAAATATTGGAGTTTGTGGGACTAATCAAACACAGGAAGTTTACTATGCTCCGGATAGTAAACTATACGTAGGTGATAATGTTAGAGTTCTTGGAAATAATTTAGTACTAGATTCAAATGGAGATCTATTATTAAGAGGATTTATACGTAATTGCGTAGAAAGACAATGGGGATTGAATATTTTAAAAGATAAGATAAAAACAAACTCATCTTCTGTTGAAAAAATTTTTGCAATGGGTGAGGGGAGATATTTTGTGGTTCTTAAAGATGGATCTAGATTCATAATATAATTAAAGCTGTCATGTAATAAATATTGAGTTTTTTTACATATTATTTTGTAGTAAATCAAGTGATAGATGATATTCATCTTCAAAAATAAGGACGAATTACAAGGAGTTTTAGGATGATTTTAGAGAAGGTAAAACCTACGTTGATCAAACACTTATTTTTAGTGATGACTTGTGTTTTTATATATTCATGTCATCATGGAGGTGATGATGGAGGGGGATGTCATTATACTCATCAAATCACGGGACAAAGCTTTAAACTGTTGAATAATACGGAAGATGAAAATGATTCACAACAACAGCATTTTGAGTCTGAATACTGTAAAGATACACTTGAACCATACTGGAATACAGCTCTAGAATCTTTAAAACAAAATAACATTAATGTAGAACAAATTAATTTACAAGATGAGGCTGGAGGAGATCACGATTATTATAAAATAAGTGGAGATCCTACTACAAAACAAAAATATGAGGAGATATTAAAAACCTTAACTGGAAAGATGATTTCCTCTCCTAGAACAAAAGCAGGTAAGGACTTTTGTTCTAAGAATTTAACTCCAAGAGAAGATTGTCCAGATTGTGTGAATGATCTAATATATGTAGGTTTAGTAGAAAGTATAACTACTCCTTGTAAACATGGTTCCTGTGCTATGTGTGATGGAAATGGGTGTACTTTAAGTTTTTTCTCATGCAAGCTAGGAAAGGTGTATATAGTAAATTCTAAGGGAAGAATTGGGGGATACCACGAAAGAACTCTAGAATCAGTTTTAAAATGTAAGGACTTTACTATTCAGGGAGAAACACTCGTTTTTAATCAACCGGTTTTTTCTTGTCTTGATACCTCAAAACAAGATATTTTTGAAGTGTTAAAGGAGTTGTGTACCGCTAACACCGTTCCAGAACTTTATACTACTCGTCCTGTTCAGCGTCCTGAAAATGAATGGGTAGAAGATGAAGAAGGGAATAGGGTAGAAGAAACAGAACAAGTTTTGACTGAAGTGTGGAAAAGTACAAAATTAACATTAAAATACCCTGATTATCCAGAACAACAAGTTAGTAAAGAACAAAATTATCTCAGAGAGACTGTAGATGATATACTATCTCTTCCAACAGGGTTTGAATGTAGTTTTGAGTAGATAAGTTTAAGAATAGATTTGTATTAAATTTTTATGACACTTTAGTTAGATCGTTAATAAATCAACCTACTATACCTATAGTAGGTTGATTTTTTTACTCGTAAAAAATCTGTCAGAGCGTATTTATGCTTGTAGGTCAATGAGGCTTTTATCGAAATATAATATATAAAATTTTTATTTAATTTTAATGAGCTAGTCATATCAGAATGATTTAGATATCCCAGCTAGATCTTTTTGTTTATTTCTTTCTATATACATAATATCTCTTTCTAAAAATTTAATATCTAATGTTAATTTTTTAAGGAACTGAATCTTTTTTAGTCTTTCTAATATCCTAAAAACACATGGTATTTATACTAAATTTATAGAATTTTTAACTATAATTTATTGAAATAACTAGATTTTTTCGGGGGGGGGGGTAAAATATAATCATTGAATAGTGAACTTAAAAAGGGAGAATTTAAAGATGGTTACTAGAGAGATTAAATCTAGGGTTGGTATTTTTTTCTTGTTATTAGCTTGCATGTTTATGTATTCGTGTTCTGGTGGTAATTCACCTGAAACAGGGGGGCCAGGAGAGCCTAGTGGGGAAGAACAAAATCCAGAAGATCCAAATAATCCAGAGGTACCGTCTAATCCAACCGTTGATGGATTACAATATGTGTCAACCCTTCAAGAATATAATAGACAAAGATTTAGTGGTAATCATAACAGAGGAATAGTAGTTAGAGGAACAGTAGATAATAGAAAAATATCTGTTTATAAGGGAGGAAACTGCACTGATAAAAAAAATTTATTGGCTACTGTTAATTCTACTTATGATGTCACAGAAATAGAACTTCCAACTCTTGAAGAAGGGACATTTCAGCTTGGTTTACTTGAAACGGACATGAAGGGTGAAAGTATAAAGTGTAATGTAACCTCATCTATCAAATATAGATATCAGAGACTTTATCGTTTAGGAGATCTTGATGTAATAGAGTTGAATGAAGCTAGAACTGAAGGAAAAGTTTTAGGGACTTCACAGATTATAAAATTTGATGTTCCAGTTTTAGCTATGTATACTGACACCTTTGAGTACCAAAGTATTACCGTGTTGTTTGAAGATAAAACGGTAAGGACTTGGGAAATATCTAAGTTGTTAGATTCAAAATTACGAGATGATGGAGAACTAATAGAAAGTGATGTTAGATCTGTTTATATAACAGGATATGCAATTTTAGCATTAAAAAATTCTGGAAAACTGAGAGGAAGAAGTGTAGCTGCCTTAGATGAATATGATAAGGAAAATACCCTGAGCCCTGACAAAACAAAGATTAGGGAGGATAACGTTACACAAGTTTATAATACTGACAGGGGGAGGTACACTATATATCTATACAGTGATGGATCTGCCTCTGTGTATAATCTAGATAAAATAAGAGTTGACGTTGATGATAGTACTTTTGGTGGGGTAACTAAAGTAAAAGATATAAAGGGAAATTCTCCAATTACGAACGTTTATACTGCATCTGGGGTAGGAGGATTTGTTGCTTTAAGAGCTGATGGCTCAATTGTTTATGAAAGTAAAAATTCGTTACAACGAGCACTAGAAAGTCATGGACCATTTTCTGAAAGAAATATGCCACAAGATTTATTACAAGGAAAACCAAAGGTAAGAGGAGTATTTGCTACACCACGTGGAGCTTGGTATTTTCTTAGATCAAATAATACAGTAACCATGTGGAAAAAAGAGTATAGCGAATTTGATAAAGATACCGGGATACCTGATGATGTATTTTCTGAGTTAAAGATATCTGTCCCAGTAACAAATGTACGCATGTTTGGAGAAGCTGTTATTGCAACATTATCAGATGGATTAAATATTGATTTAAGGAAAGTGGATGGCTTAAACGAAAAAGGGGAGTTGGTACGTTATGCAACTAGTTTTAATGAAAATGGAGAGGCTGTAGAAGCTTATTCACTACGTACATTGGACAAAAATAAGCTTGATTTAGGTTATAACGATGTTGTGGCTATTGCAAATGGGTATGTAATAAAAAAAGATGGTTCAGTTTTTGTAGATGATAATATGTATTTCAAAAAAATAGGGAATGTTGGTGCTACAAATCTTATAAAAAATATATATGCACCTTATTACAAGCTCGATTCGGGGTATGGTAACATACTTTTAATTTTAAAAAATGATGGATCGGTAATAGGTAGTACAGGACGTGATCTACAGAAGTTAAATTTTACTAAAGGTGTAGATGATATATTCCATTTAGTTTTTCTTGGATGGGGATATATGGGAAAAATAGTGGATAAATATTCACTTGATGAACGATTTGAAAATTCTGAAAACTGGTTTTTTATTAAGTATTCTGATGGCTCGACAGGTATGGCTTTATACGACAATTTTATGTTTGATGTTGTAAAAAAATAATCACGTAGTATTAGGTAGAAACTGGAATTTTATTAGTTCAGGATAATTCAAAAATAAAGTATTTTGAATTGTCCTGATTTTTTTTATGAATATTGAAGATGTTTGAAGTTCCTCAAAATAGTGGAACCAAATCATTTTTAATCAAATCATAGAAAGATGTATCCATACTGTTATAATCTGTAAAATTTACTATGAAAGGGAGTCTGCTTTCATCCATTTTTTCTTTAATTTGAACAAGAGTAGATAAAGGCATCTCGTGATTACCCTTGATTAGAATATCCAAATCTGATGTTTTATTAAAAGATCCTTTTACTCTGGAACCATAATAATAGAAATTATACTCATCTTTATAATTAACTAGGATATTAACTATTATACTGTGTTGTTCTGGTGTAATCCCTGGTATCATTTGTTTTCTAGTTCCTTCTTCAGGCTTTTGTATAAAAACTCAGCATCTTGCAGTAGATTTTTCATTATTTTAAAAATTTCTAATGCTTTTTCTCTACTGTATTCGTGTGAAGTATCATTTCGTCTTTCGTAATATGAACGCCAAACTTCCCAAGAATGTATAATTCCATAACCTTCAGATAATCTGAAAATATTGTTCATGGTAAGTTCTTTATCATCTTTACCATAAATATCTTTTAGGTATTTTTTCATTGTCTTCCAAGATGTTTCAACAGTAAATTCAAATCGTTTTACACAAGAGTCTTCTATGAACCCTTGTATTTTTGAATCGGTGTTTGTTTCATATGCCGATATACATTCACTGAGAGCAAGGATTGCTTTTTTTAAATTTGTTATATCAAAAACTGTTTTTTTCATAACTATATTCCTTTTTAAAAAAACTATAACATATACATAACTGTTGTATCAACTCGGATTTCATTGATAACTTCAAATAGAGTAAGGGGCCAAGAACTTAATTACCACTTATGTGTATTGATTTTAGTAATTATTTTTATAAACATGTATTTTCTTACATTTCTATACCAGACTAAGATATTTCAAAATAGGGAATCAAAAAATTGTATTAACGCCAGTCATAAAACTTTCTGTTGTAAATAGATCCAAAAAAGCGTACCCATAAGTGACGAGTTTTTTTATTAAAAGCTTAAGTATTTGATGAAAAATAAATCATCAAGATTTTGATGATACTTATGCCGTAGATAGTTTTTGTTTTACCAAGTGTATCTATCTATACATCAATAATAGAATTTGTCCCCGTTTATAAATTAAGTTTTTCTATTTAAAACTGGGTTCTAAGGCAGTATAATCGTATTGTTTTTTATATTGAAAAGGAGATATTAATCATGGCGAAAAAAACAATTACAGTTGATGGTAACTACGCGGCTGCTCATGTGGCTTACGCATTATCTGAAGTATCTGCAATTTA
>CACXFL010000228.1 GCA_902766925.1 uncultured bacterium
GCTACAAATTAGGCAACTTCCTCGTCGGTTGAAGTAATAAAAAAAAAGAGTTATAGTCTTTACTTGTTTGACGATTAATATTGGCTAGTTATAAATTTAAGATGGTGGAGGAAGATAGATTTTGAAGGTTTGTTCTGGTATTGATGAAATTAGAAATTATATTAAAGAAGTTAACCTGACTGATATTGTCCTGGTTCCTACAATGGGAGCTCTTCATGAGGGACATTTATCCCTGGTAAGACTTGCTCGTAGTGTATCTAGTAATGTTTGTGTTTCTATATTTGTTAACCCTACTCAATTCGGTCCTGGGGAAGATTTTGGTGCCTACCCTAGAACTTTAAAAAAAGATCTAGATCTACTGGAACAAGAAGGAGTTGCTCTGGTTTTTACTCCTACTCCAGATATTATGTATAAAAATAATCAAACCCTTATCCAAAACCAAACTCTATCTTCTATTTTATGTGGAGTATCTAGACCAATACATTTTGGAGGAGTTTTAACAGTAGTTGCTAAGCTATTCAATATTATCCAACCTTGCTGGGCTGTATTTGGAGAAAAAGATTATCAACAACTTAAAATTATTGAAAAAATGGTTCTTGATTTAAATTTTCCAATTAAAATACTCCCTGGTCCTATAATTAGAGAAACCTCAGGACTTGCAAAAAGTAGTAGAAATTCTTACCTAACTGATCAACAAAAAGATCAGGCAAGTGGAATTTATAAAACTCTACTTTTACTAAAAGAAGAAGTAGCAAAAGGTAATCTTGACCAGAAAGCTATTGAGTCACTATTTGTAGATAAGTTAAAAAAATATCCACTGTTAGAAGTAGAGTACGTAAAAGTTTTAAATAATAATCTAGAAGAGATATCAACGATTGAAAAAGGAACTAGGGTATTTGTTGCTGTAAGAGTTGGAAGTACAAGACTTATTGATAATCTCGAGCTATTATAAAAACTTATGGAGTAAAACTTATTTATGAGTCAAGATAACAATCGTTTTATATCAACTAAAATGAATCTGTTCTATTTTTTATCTCCGCTTCGTGTTTTTTTATCTATATTTACTAAACCAAAATCCATTAATAATATGGATATTATAAAAAAATCAATTCCTAAGGATACCAACCTTCTATATATTATTGAGAACCGCTCGTTCTGTGATTATTTGGTACTCTATAATTTCTGTGTTGAAAATGATCTACCTCTTCCTAAAAAAGAAAATATCTGCTCTTCGTCAGATTCTTCGTTTATGTTTTTAAATAAAGTAGGTATGTTTCAAACAAAACCTGCTTTATCTAAATCAAAACTAGATTCTGTAATTGATTCTGCTAAAAGATTAAAAAAAGATACCTACTTTATGTCAGTATCAGTACTATGGGGAAGACGTCCTAAACATAATGAAAACTCATTTTTGAAACTATTTTTTCCTGATGATAAAGATGCAGGTTTTTTACATAAGTTTTTTATAGTTCTTGCACAAGGAAGAGATCTATGGTTATCTTTTTCCACTCCTAAATCTTTAAACAAAATAACCGAGGAACATAAAAATTCTACAGATTATACTGTAGAGATGATAACCCAGTTAAAACAAAGTTTTAACTCCACTAGATCTCTGATAGTAGGACCTTCCCTATATGATAGATCTGAGGTTATAGATAACCTTATGGAACAAGAAAAAGTAGTAGAAGCTATTCGTTCTGAGGTTAGTAGAAAATCTGGATCTTTTTCCAGAATTCAAAAGAAGATGTATGAGTATTTTAACGAAATGGCAGCGGATCAAAGTTACTCTATTCTTAAAGCTTTTAAAAAAACTATATTTTTAATTGTATCTAAATTATTTAACGAGATTAAATTTCAAAATGTTGATGTAATTCAAAAGTTATATCAAGATCACGAGATCATCTATCTTCCATCTCATAGAAGTTATTTTGATTTTTTAGCCTTTCCAGCCCAACTTCATGAATTTGGATTTAATGTTCCTCATATAGCTGCTGGTAAAAACTTAAATTTCTGGCTGGTGGGATCTATTTTTAGAAAATGTGGTGCTTTTTTTATAAGAAGAAGTTTTAAAGGAGATAGACTATATAAGGTAGCTTTCTACGAGTATCTACAATTTCTTCTTCGCTCTGGTTGTTCTATTTTGTTCTTTCCAGAAGGTAAAAGAAGTAGAACTGGAAAAAGTTTAAAACCTAAAACTGGTCTACTATCTATGATAGTTTTAAACTATCTTATAAATAAGAGTTCAAAACCTCTGGCTTTTCTTCCAGTTTATATTGGATATGATTCTATTGTAGAGATTAACTCCTATATAAAAGAAAACCAGACTGATAAAAAAGAGCCTGAATCATTTACAGGATTACTAAAAGC
>CACXFL010000229.1 GCA_902766925.1 uncultured bacterium
ATCTGCTGGATTATATACGGATGAATCTTTAGAAGAAAAACGATATCCATCATACCAGTCTTTTATACTGTCTATAAAAGAAGATCGCTTCAGTCCTTTTGCTTTTACTTCAGCATCAATAAAAGGACTAAAGTTTGTTTCAAGTTCTTCTTGACTATATCCTAAAATATCCCAGAAAGATGAATCAAAGCTTATATCATTCAAATTATTAATCCCAGAGAATATAGAAGTATAAGCAATTCTGGTTACTCCTGTTAGAAATAGAAACTGAATAGCCTTATCATTTGTTTTAAAACTAAGATAAAAGTCTCTTAAAACAGCTAAGAATTCTTCAATTTTTGTTTGAGGTTTACCGATGTTAGCTATTATAGGGTAATCGCACTCATCTATTAAAACTACCGCTTTGAGATTAGAGTCATTAATATATTCTAGTAAAGCTGACAAGTAAGATTTTGGAGCTGTGATACTGGTTAGTGTTGAAATATCTACTCCCAATTTCCTACCTATACGCTTAATAGAATCACATAACGAATCTTTCAACATTTGGGGAGTTTCACTTTCAATATTAGCCATGTCAATTCTTATAACTACGTATTTTTCCCAATCATAATCGGTATCGTATATTGCGAGTCCCTTGAATAGCTCTTTATTTCCTTGAAAAATCTCAGATAGGGTATCTATCAGTAAGCTTTTTCCAAATCTTCTTGGTCGATACAATACAAATCTCTTAGTGTGCTGACTTATAAGATCATAAATACGGGCAGTTTTATCTATATACATAGATCCCTGATTAATTAGCATAGATAGGGTAGATGTACCGTATTGAATATTATTAATCATTTGTATTAATCTTTTTTTAAAAACTCTATAAATTGCAGTACTTTTACCCTTATATTAAAGGTAAATCAAGTGTCTTAATAATAATATATTTTAGCAATAATAACAATCTATTAAAACTAGTAATTAGAGTTTAAGTTATTAGATTTTTTGGTTTTTCTTATTTTAAAGCTACGTACATTTATCTAAATATAATACTTCTTACTAACGAAGATTTGAAAAACCTGGATGAAACTATATAGGTAATATCCATTATTAGGTAGGGTTGTTTTAGTTAACTAGAAGATTTTTACCTGTGTGATCTAGCTTATCATCTATTTTCTAGAAGTCCTCTTTGGTACATCTGCCAGTAAAGAGCAATAGAAACGGAGTTTGCTAAATTAAAACATCTTACCCCTGGATGAAACATAGGAATTCTATAAAAATAATCCCCGTATCTATCAAATATCTCATCAGGAAATCCAGAGGTTTCCTGACCGAAAATCAAAAGTTTTACCCTAGAAGGTATCTCAATATAGGAAGTAGTTGCTTTTTTAGAGAAAAAAGCAAAGCTTCCTATAGAAAATCGTTTCAGTAAATCTTCTAGATTATCATGAACCTCTAAATCTACAAAAGGCCAATAATCAAGTCCTGCTCGTTGAAGGTTATGATCGTCTGTAGAAAACCCTAGAGGTTTTATTACATGAAGACGGGATCCACTTCCAGCAGTGAGTCTAGCAATATTACCTGTGTTTTGAGGAATCTCAGGTTTATATAAACATATTTCAACATGATCTTTTAACATTTAAATCTTTACCACAGTTATTTTATAAGTTCTTCTTCTTTTTGCATTATAGCTTCACTATCAAGTTTTACAAATGGAGCTGTTATCTCCCCTAACTTTGTCCCTGGGATAAGATCCGTAGCGTTCCAAGAAGGACTGATTCCAGTATTATCATATCTAAGTACTTTATACGTGTAACCTGTATCTTCAGCCATATCTTGAATGTATTGGGTTCCAAATAAAGATGAGGTTTCTCCAAGCATATTCCAAATCTTTTGAGAAGAGTTAGGAAGAATAGGAGCCCACATTATGGTTAACCATTTTATACATTGAAGTGCTACAAATACAGCTGTTTTAGAAGCGGCTTCATCTGTTTTTATCAGGGTCCAAGGAGCCTTATCGTTAAGATATTGGTTAACCTTTTGACACAAGGATCTTATATAATCAGATGAAGATTTTAACTTAACTCCAGAGTAGAGTTTTTCAACTTCGCTGAAACCTTCTTTGATAGATTGAAGAAGGTTTTTGTCCATATCATCGAGTGGGCCTGGAGTAGGAATAGCTCCCGAAAATTTCTTATTAGTAAATCCTAAAATTCTATTTACAAGGTTTCCCCAGTTTGCAACAAGTTCATTATTAACTCTATCCAAAAAGTCTTTCCAAGTAAAATCAACATCAGAGGTTTCTGGAGCCATAGAGTTTAGAGCATAACGAATAGCATC
>CACXFL010000230.1 GCA_902766925.1 uncultured bacterium
CAAAACCCAGATTATGACATTAAAGAATCGATTGTATTTTCGCATTCTAACATTCAACATAAAGGAAAGATCAAATACCTTCCAGCTTATATGGTAATGTTCTTATCAGATAATACCAAAGCCCCAGTATTAGATAAGATTTTATAATACAACAACAAAAAAGGGGTTATAACTAATCTAACCTTTTCCAACATTTTTCTTTTAAAAAAGAAGAGATCTTTGCTATATCAGCTGTTTCGTAATAGTTAACAAGTAACTGCTTGAATTCCTCTACTACATCTTGGTGGATGATTAAAAGTCCTAAACCGCGAGATATCATAAAATGGTTTGCAAAAATTACAGAAGCTCTTTTATTCCCATCTATAAAAATTTGAGTTCTCATACAGTACATACAAAGTTCTATGGCTTTATCAATATCTGTTTTATTTGAACTACTAATTTCAGACATATCCTCTTTGACTTTAAATTCTATCGGTATAGGAGGAACATAATTTGTTCCTCCTATAGTAACAGGTACACTTCGTTTATCTCCCTCCTCTTGAAAGATCCATTCATTAACTAATCTTGCTATATGAGATAGTAGATAATAATTAGATTCTGACTGAATAATATCAGTATCTAGGATAAATTCCCAAGCATGTTTTAGATTAAGTACTTTTTGAACATCTTCCACCAGCATTCCATTAACCATACCTTTATCAAGAATTTCTTATGTTTGAGGAAATGTAGTGGTAATTCCTTCTAAGACCGCTTGATCATATATATTTGATTTCAAGTGTATTCTTGCAAAATCTAGATTCCGAGCAACATTCTTAGGAAGATCCGAGTGCGTATATCCACTAGCTAAAAGTTCTCTATCCAGTTTACGTAGTAATTTTCTTAACTGTTGTGCTTCTGTTTTGTTTTTTAAAAGTAAGTTATGGAGTTCTTCTGAATAAGGTCCTACATATGTAGAAGTTAACCTACCATTCACTCTTTTTCTTACGTACAGATACTTACCTTTGGCATTTTCTTTTATTTCTGGAGAACCATCATAAGGAATCAGGTTCAGTTTAGCTTGAGCGGAGGCTCTATCCTGTAGTAACTTACGTATTTTATTGGAAAAATTATTCATCTATCTTGTATATCTCCAAAGAATATTACCCTATTTGTTTTAAGAAAAACTCTTTGAAAGAGCAAATAAATAGGGAACTTTTTAGGGGTAAAACCATTAAAAAGTTCCCTATTTTTATAACAGATGATTAAAAAATAATTTATATATTTCTTTATAACCAGTTCCTACATAGATCCTCTTATCAACAAACAAAGCTTATTTATCTTCTTCTATATATGGCACAAGATCTTTTTGAATCCTTTGATAAAAGGATTCATCTATATCATAAAAATCTACAAAGTTTACAATAAACGAGAGATCTGAGTTATCAAACTCATCTTTTAATTTTTCTAAAGTATCTGGAGGAATAGCCGTTTTTCCACGGATTAAAACATCAAGATCAGATCCTTTCCAAAAATTCCCTTTAACACGAGAACCATAGTAAAAAAAAGAATAATCCGGATATTTTGATAAAATACTTCGAACTATTTTTTCTTCCTTCTGTGTAAGTCCGGCAATCATTCTTTTGTTTCCTTTTTACTGGCAGTTCTAATCTGTTATAACCTTAGATAATTTATCGTACAGATATTCCATATCAGAAATTAGATCCTGAGTATGAGCCAGAAGAGATCTTGCTTTCTTTTGATCGTATTCATGTGCAGTATTATTTCTTTCCGTATAATAAGTACGCCATCTAGTCCATGATTTAACAAATCCGTAATGTTCCATAAATCTAAAAATATTATTCATAGTAAGTTCAGTATCATTTTTTGAGTATTCAAGCTTTAAAAAACGTTTCATTGTTTTCCAAGAAATTTCCAGACTAAATTCAAACCTTTTAACACAAGCATCTTCTAGAAATTCTTTCATACGAGAATCATTATTTTTAGTATACTCCGAATAACATTCTTCTAAGGCTTTTAAACATAAAGCCAGTTTACTGATATCAAGTTCTCTAGACGAAAGTGTCACAATAATTTCTCCTTCAAATCATAATATCACGATCTACATATTATAAATACGGAATCAACCTACTTACAGGATAAGCTCATTCCATATTTAATCTTAGATCCACAGATATCTTTTAACCCAGAATCTTCTAACATCCCAGACTCAAACAGAGTAACTACAGTAGATCCTAACATAAATACACCAAGCTCCTCGCCAACTTTAATATCCCTAGGACTTTCAAATATAAGACTCTGATCTTTTCTTTTTAATATATCATTAGTTCTTAGACAGCTACCACTAACACTTTCTTCAATTCTTCCAACGTTTAAGGCTCCAACCATCACTACAAAAACTCTGTACTTACCTAAAACCTCTAGTTCAAAAATCATTCTTTCGTTTTCTGAAAATAAATTTACTATCTTATTTACATACTTATCATTTACAGGCCATAGTTTTCCTACTACTGAATAAATTCCTCGAACCTTACCTGTAACAGGAGAGTGTACCCTATGATAATTAGAAGGAGATAGATAAATAGTTACATACTGATCTAACCTATCATATACGGACTGATTTCCATCATAGGAGTATCCTTTAAGAAGAGCTACAACACTATAATCTTTTCCCTTAACCTGAGTTAGGGTTTTATTTTTAATCTTTCCCATCTGAGAAATATATCCATCACAAGGAGAAACTAAAGCTCCTTCCTCTATAACTCTTACTCCTTCTTTTAGTTTTCTTATAAATAAATCTTCTAGACTAAGATAACTATCGATATCGTAGGATGCTTCCGACATATCAATTCCATACATCTTAACAAACTTACGTTTAATAAAACTAACCAAGCATTTTGGTCTTTTAATTCTAACTAAAGCACCAAATAAAAAACTTCCTAAGTTCTTATGAACTAAACTTAATATATCAAACATCGCTATTTTCCTTAAAATTTTACAAGACAAATATCAAAACTTTTCTTCTAATCAAGTTCTTCTTCTTTGTCTTCTATATTTGAATCTAAATCAGAATCTGAATCAGAATCTGAATCAGAATCTGTATCTGAATCAGAACTAAAATCCATCTTAGTTTCTTCTGATTGATCCACTTCATCATCTTCACTATCACCAGTTTGACTAGACTGCCAATCTATATCAAGTTCTTCTTTATTATCATCTTCCTCATCAAAATCACTGAGAAGTCCTTCAGATACTTCCACATTGGATCCATCTCCTACAATCTTTTCAACATGAACCACCTGATCTGCGGCTTCTAGATCTTCTAATTTCTTATTAGCTTCTTCTATTA
>CACXFL010000231.1 GCA_902766925.1 uncultured bacterium
ATCTGAACTCTTTCATATAAAAAAAAAAAAAAAAAAATCTTTTGTTCTAACTCAACTCTATTTTTTTCCAACTCTTCAATCTGAGGATCAAGGTTCATAACTTGATTCGCAGCCATTCTTTTTAGTTCATCAATTTTATTTTCTATATCTACTATAGGTTTTTCAAAAGGAACATAATCTATTGCCATCTTTTCCTCTACAATCTAAAAACAACTTCGCTTTTCATCCACTTCATACACCCGTTACGATACACTGAACAAAACAAAAAGTCTACATTACACACCTATCTAAACAGAATCTAAATTATACTAAACTTTATAATCATTGACTTTTTAGCTCAAGAACTTATACTTCTATGATGTGTAATATAGTTTTTGTTTGTCTTTTTTTAAAACTAACAAACAAAATTCGGTCATTTTTTTTGGAGGAAATGTATGAGTGAAATGGCTTTGCTGTGCTTGATCATGGGTTTTAGTGTGCTGGGGCTGATTGGCTCTTTCTATCTTGCAAGATGGGTTCTGGCTAAAGATACCGGAACAGAGTCGATGCAAAAAATTTCTAACGCTATCAAAGAAGGTGCTGAAGCATTCTTAAGAAGACAATTTAGAACAATTATCTGTCTTGCTATTTTGGTAGCAGTAATCATTTATCTAGGATACGCATTCTTAAGAGGTCATCATGATTTTGACCCTGTAGATTCTGCTTTTACATTAGCAAATTGGGTTACAATCTCTTTCCTACTAGGAGCAGCTTGTTCTTTGATTGCAGGTTATACTGGTATGTGGATTAGTATCAGAACTAACATCCGTACAGCTGTAGGATCCCTATCTAGTATGAACCAAGGACTTAGAATTGCTCTTCGTGGTGGTGCTGTTTCAGGACTTATGGTTGTTGCTATGAGTCTTATAGGTGTTGCTGGTCTGTATTGGCTAGTAAAACTAACTACCGATATCGATAATACTCAAATTCCTCTACTAATTGTAGGTTATGGTTTTGGAGCTTCTTTTGTTGCTTTGTTTGCTCAACTAGGTGGTGGTATTTATACAAAAGCTGCTGATGTTGGAGCTGACCTTGTTGGAAAAGTTGAAGCTGGTATTCCTGAAGATGATCCTAGAAACCCTGCAGTAGTTGCTGACCTTGTTGGTGATAACGTAGGTGACTGTGCTGGCCGTGGTGCTGACCTATTTGAATCAACAGCTGCTGAAAATATTGGTGCTATGATCCTAGGTGTAGCTATGGCTGCTCGTATTCCTGATGCAAGTCCTGCTTGGATCGTAGGTGTTATGATGTTCCCACTTGTTGCAAGAGCTTTTGGTATCCTTGCTTCTATCATTGGTATTCTTTCAGTTAAAGCTAAAGAAAATGAAGATCCTATGAAGGCTTTGAACAGAGGTTATTATGTTTCTGTTGTATTTGCTCTGATAGGTTTTGCCATTGCTACAAGATGTCTTCTCTATACCGAATATAATACTACAGCTTGGTTATCATTCTTTGCTATAGGAGTTATCGGTGTTTTAACTTCTGTTGCTTTCGTATACATTACTCAATATTACACAGAATATAAATACAGACCTGTTAGATCCATTGCTGAATCTAGTAAAACAGGTTCTGCTACAAACATCATTACAGGTATAGGTGTAGGTCTCGAATCTACAGCTCTTTCAGTAATAGCTGTATCTATCGCTATTTTAAGTTCTTACTACATCGGTTCTGCTACAGGACTTGAAGGAGGAGGACTATTTGGAACTGCTGTTGCTACAATGGGTATGCTTTCAACCGCTGCTTATATCCTTGCTATGGATACCTTTGGACCTATCGCTGATAACGCTGGTGGTATCGTTGAAATGAGTAATCAACCTGAAGAAGCACGTGTTAAATCTGATAAATTGGATGCAGTTGGAAATACTACAAAAGCTTTAACCAAAGGTTATGCTATTGGTTCTGCAGCTCTTGCAGCATTCTTACTGTTCAGTGCTTATATGGATGAAGTTAAGAACTACGGTGCAGAACTCGATGCTGTAGATATTTCAAAACCCGCAGTATTCGTAGGAGCTATGCTTGGTGGTATGCTTGTATTCTTATTTGCTGCTCTTGCAATTCGTGCTGTAGGAAGAGCTGCTTCTTATGTTATCTCTGATGTTAGAGCTCAATTTAAAGAAAAACCAGGAATCTTGGCTGGAAGTGATAAACCTGATTATGGTCGTTGTGTTGATATTGTAACTAAAGGTGCACTGAAAGAAATGATTCTTCCAGGACTTCTGGCAGTTTTAATGCCAGTACTTGTTGGTGTTGGATTTAGATTCTTAAACATCGGTGCAGAAGCTGTAGCAGCACTTTTGATGGTTGGAACAATTGTTGGAATTTTGATGGCTGCATTCCTCAATAACGGTGGTGGAGCTTGGGATAATGCTAAAAAATTTATAGAACTTGGAAACTTCGGTGGTAAAAAATCGGATGCTCATAAAGCTGCTGTTGTTGGAGATACCGTAGGTGATCCTTTCAAAGATACTGCGGGACCTTCTTTGCATGTTCTTATAAAACTTCTTTCAACTATTACACTGGTGTTAGCTCCATTGTTTATCTAGGGAAATAAAAAGCTAACTGATATAAGAAAGGCTCAGATTATCTGAGCCTTTCTTCATTTTGTCTTAAAAAATTTTGAATATCCTGTAGTCCTATTGCAAGTCCTATTTTTCCATCCACTCCAACTACCAGACCTACAAGTTTTCCTTCACTGTTAAACACACCAGATCCACTACTTCCTTCTTCCAGGCTCATATCAAGTTGAATCAGATTTTTTAAATCCTTGGTGTTTCTTCCAAGAGCTGATATATAACCTTGAACAAAAGTTCCACTGTACCCTTTAGGATTTCCTATACTAAACAAATGATCTCCTACGGACAAACCTACGTTCATCTGAACGAGTTCTACTGGTCTTCCCACTTTTGCTTCAGTTATTTTTAAAAGGGCTAAATCTTTTACTCTATCAAAAGCGACTTTAGCTCCATTATGGTAAGAACCTTCATAATCTTTTATTCTAAACTTGTAACCATTTGCTACCACATGATAATTGGTAAGAATAAAAGTAGATGTACTATCTGATGCTACCACCACTCCTGATCCATAGGTCAAATAATTCTGTCTTCTGCTATCTTCAAAATATGATCCATAGTTTTTAGAAGAATGATAGTAGATACTCACACTACTTTGACGTATTGAATCAATTATAGCTTGCTGGTCATTCTGACAATATAGATAAGAGCCGGTAACCAAAGATACAAAAGTCACTACCACTAGCACACATAATTTTTCTAAATTTCTAAAGTTAGACATACTAAACATCTCTTAATCTATCTAAAAAAAATATAAAATTAACTGCCTACTTCTACACTGGAGTAGCAAGTCTCATAAATGTTTTGATATCTGAAATTTGGGAAGCAGTAAGTTTTGAAAATTTTAGACCTACTTCTTTATTTTTATTCTTCCATATTACCTGACTTTTGATTTTTGTCTCTGCATATACATACTGGTTCTTTTTCATCTGAGGTCTTAGGTTTCCATCTTCTCCTTCTTCAAATAAAGGAAGAGACAGTGATAAGGTTACTTCTTCGTTCTTTTTTAACTGTACAAGGGTAGCTACATCAAGTTTAGCTCCAGTAACACTGATGTTTGAAATAATTCCTGATACTTTAGGTGCTTTTTTACCAGGACCTTCAGCTTTTATGATAAGTTGAGAAGGAAGATAGGATTTAAATCTTTTATAAACTCTGTGGTTTTTAAATAAAAAGTCTTCTATTTTTTTTGAAAGCGTAGAAATTCTGATAGGTTTTTCTATAAAATCTCCTGAATCATCAAAATAGAACAAATCGTTTTTTACAGACTGATATACATTATCATCAGGATAAGCTGTAAGAAGTACAGGACCGGAATAATATTTTCTAATTTCTAAAATTAAAAAAGGACCATCTACATCAGGAAGATCAAAATCTATAAGACACATATCGTATTTGTTATGTTTTATCTTTTCAATAACCTCACTACCACTACTTGCTAAATCCACATTACAACCGTTAATGGTATCTTTAAAAATTTCAGAAGACATAACTATACTTGCTTTACTAGTATCAGCTATTAAAACTTTTTTCATATATAAATCCCATCCCTGATAAAAGAAAAAATCTAAAAACTTATCCTATTTAAATTATACCTGGTTTTACTCCCTGGATTAAAGCCCCCTGTGGGAAATATTTGCCTACCCTATTATTTAAAAAAACAAAAAATCTTTACGATCATAATAATGAGGAAATAATATTATGAAGTGTACAAATTATGAACTAAAAAAAATACTACTTTGTTCCTTAGGGGTTACTCTATCTTGTGCTTTTCTATTATCTTCTTCACTCTATGGTGTTGTATTTCCTTCTAAAAAACAAAGCAGTTACACCACAGATATAAAAGATCTCAAACCCTCTTTAAATATTGAAACAATAGACAATAAAAAGAATATCTTAATGTCTTCCAGTATGTTAAAAACTCGAGTGGAAAAAAGTCAGACAACCCCTGAAATAGAACCAGTAGGGCTAAAAATACCTAAGGATAAGAAAGAAAGAATGATCTATGCTGGAAGAATTGCAAAAGATGGTTTTGAATCAAATGTACTAAAAATACTCAATAGTAAAATTAACAAAGCTCTAAAAGATCCAAATGAACAAAAAAGCAAACTTTCCTATGTTAAAATAGAACTTGATTCTTATCTAGCACGTATTATTAAACTAAATGTGTTTGCAAAAGATTATGAGGCTTCTACTCACGATCTTGTGATAAAAACAAAAACACTACCTTCTAAACTAAAAAAACAGTTATTTAACCAAGTGGAAGAATACCTATCTGAAGATAGACAAACTTTTCTAACAAGAAAAATAAAAGCAGGAAAACCTCTTAACGTCAAAGAGGATCTTCTTCCTCCTTTTGCTACAAAAATGATAGATAAGTTTACTCCCTTTAAGGGACCAAACTGTTTTCATGCAGCACTGGCGTTCCAAGGAGAAAATTTTGCTAAGGCTGGATACGTAAACATCAAAAAACAAAAAGGATATCATGATTATATGATCAACTATGATGAACTCTGGGATACCATAAACCATTATTTTTACGAGATAAATCCTAAATTATCTCCCTTAAAATATGGGGATATGATCGTATTTTTTGATATAACAAACCCTTCCTCATTTACTAACCCTCACTACACATGGATTAAACATACAGCAACCTATCTGTTTTCAAATTATACCTTCTCTAAGGGGTCTAAATCAGCAAATACTGCCTATACTATCAAGACCTTAGACGAAGAATGGACTACCTGGCATAAATATGTCAAAAATTTAGGAATAAAAGTCTTTCGTAAGAATAATAAATATGCTACAAAACAGCTTCCAAAAGAATTAAACGAATGGATTTATTAAAAAAGGCTGGATATAAATCGGATGCAATGTTATGTTTTAGCGGGTCGGTGTCCGATTTAGTTTGTGTTTTTATTATCATCTTTGAAAGAATGAGTTATGCAAAACGATTTAAGATTCTCAAGCTCTCGTACGGTTATAAGAAGAAAACTTTCATCGTCTTCAAAAGTTAGTCCTTCAACCAATGAAGGATCTACGTTTGCGATTGTTTCTAGAAGTTTTAAAGATTTTAAAAAATTTCAAGAGCAAAAACTCGTTTCCAAAAATTCATTCTATAGTTTAAATAGAGATTATGAAGCTTTTTTATATAAGCTTCAAACCTTACTTTCTAAAACATTTAAATCTCTTCCTCTATCAAGATGTGATTCTAACTGGCAGGAACAGCGTGCAAGTCTTAGATTTTCTATGGGACGTTTTGAAAAAACAAATCAAGAAAGTTTTCTAAAAGCTTCTTTGATAAAAGTAATGAACGTTTGTAACGATTTAGTAGAAGAAGAAGAGTTTGGAATAAAATCTATAATTGAACGAATTGATCTTAGAGGATCTCATAAAACTGATGAAGTACTAATTGTATTTGTAATAAAAGATAATATCTGTCCTGGAGTTAATCGTTTATCTAAGCAAGAAGAGATGGATCTAAAAACTTTAGTCTTTAGGTTAAGAGATCTAGGAGCAATAATTACTAGTTCATATTACAGTAAAGAAGGAAAACTAACAAAAATTGTAGGAACAGATGGACTAAGAGAAGGAGTAGCCGATATTAATATAGAGGTAAAGCCTTATACTGAGTTTGAAACCAACCCTTATAAAGGTTACGATATTCTAAGAAGATTTGAACAACTTATAGGTAGAAGTTCAGGGGAAATCATGTGGAACTTTAACTGTGGTTATGGTCTTAGTTCCATTGCTGCTTTTAGAGCTGGCTATAGATGTTTTAGTCAAACTAAACCTGATACTTATAAATCGATGCAAACAAATTTTGATTTAAACAAAAAAATCATTCCTAACGATATATTGATAAACAAAGATACATATATTACCGATAAATGTGATTCTGAACTTAAAATTCCTAAAGACATGCCAGTTCCTTCTTTAATTTGTGTTGGTCTAGATTCACCTATTAGTCAAGAACTACTAAACACGGTGATATGCGGTATTACTAGTAGTTCACACTCCCGTCTTTTTATATACACAAAAGATCTATCTAACTTAGAAGATATAAGTTTAAAACTTAAAAACTATCATATTGAACTAAAACAAATAGAAGCCCATCAACTTCTTCCAACAAAAGATACATGTTGTTACCTTGCAATCTATACAAAAAATTTTATGATTGATTAATTCAGAAAAGATTGGAAATGTAATTTTAGTTCATCTATTCGATGAAGACAATTGTTTTTTAACGATCCTAAAATAAAAAATAAACAATTTGTAATTTATTTTATTCGGATATATCCTTTACATAGGTTTTAATAAAATCGAAAATTAAATATTTTTTGGAGCAAAGAGTGTCGGGTTCTATCTTTTGTTTATTAAGGGTAAAGGAATATCGTTTTAGACCTACCAGCGTCTATAGGTTATGTAGGAATCTCATCTTAGTCACAGGTTTTCTTTTTTGTGGAGTGAGTAGTTTTACTCTCCGAGCGGATAGTTTGACTCTCATATCCTTTGAAAACGAACTTGCAAAATTTACAGTTCAAAAAACAACAACAGTAACCTTACATAAGAATGCTAATAAATTATTCGATATTGATACCTCCGAGATTTTTCCACTTTTTATAGATATCGAAGTTCCAGTAAGCTCCACTCTCTTTACAAACTCATCAATTCCTCAACATCTTCGAAAT
>CACXFL010000232.1 GCA_902766925.1 uncultured bacterium
GAAGTAAGAGATATATGTCTAACTGAAGAGGTTATAAATAGGGTTAAGAGAGATAAGGATGCTCGTATACAAGTGGGGGGATTTGAAAAAGGAGATATTGACCTTCAAAACAGCCGAATTAAAACATGTTATTCATGTCCAGAAAAGGAATATAAAGAGCATGATCCCGATAGTTGTACTATCAAAAATGATGATTTAGTTTGTATGTCTGCTAGGTTTGCTGTGGTAAAAGAGGTAAAAGTTGGATTAAGTTTTGATGAAGCACTTAAATATTGTAAAACTCCAAATAAAAGTACCTACGTAATAGATTGGAATAAGGTTCGTTTAGGATCCGTATCTGTGTATGGAGAAGATATTAATCTACACACAAGTAAACCTATATGGGTAGATGATCCTTCGGGTAAATTTAATGTCATACAATATGATAAAGATTATATGTCCTGGGGAAGTGGAAGCTATAATGTTTCTAAAAACGCTAAAGATATATATACAGTTTGTCTTACTCCAGAAGATAATCTGAGAGGAGTATATATATATTGAGTTAAATAATAGGAGAAGATATTTTTATGAAATTAGTAACTATGATATTAGCAATAAGTTTTGGTTTGTTGTCTTGTAAAAGTATAAAGTCCAATGAATATGGTGTACTTTCAAATTCTACGAGAGAAGAAGGGCTATATTATTTTAAATTATTTGAAGGAGATACTCTTACAAAAATTATTGAAAAAAATAAAGAAGAACTAAATCAAACTGGTAAACTTAATGACATAAAGTCGTATATTAAGGATTGTATTGTATGTAGATTTACTTGTACTGTAAAAAATGAAATGGATATTACTTCTACAAATGTTACAAATATATGTAATCAGGATCCTAGATATGTTCCTTGTTCTCAGGTTGGATTTAATAATGAAAGTAAAACATATAATAATTTGAAAGAAGCCTTAACTTCCGAAGATGTAGTTGTAAAGTTGGTTGATCAAAAAAGTTTATATGATTATTTTGAAGAAAGACTTGAACTATATGGTACAAGTTATGATCAATATTATTCTGATAGGTATGATAGGTCTGAAACAGTTAGTAGATATCTTTGTCCTTTAGATTCTACTTTAAATTCACTGGTTAGTATTTATAGTAATACGTGGGAAGAAGTTGAGAAGGGGAAAATTTATAAGTTAGTTGATAAAAGTCAAGGTAGCTCATTGGCGAATTATTATCATGCAACAGATGATACACTACATTCTGTTCAGGACGAGAATCCTTTGCAACTTTGTTCACAACTAAATAATCAAGAAACAATTCACGGTTATCCAACGCAATGGTATCCCATAAATACGGCAAATTTTGATTATGTAAATGAAAAGAAAATGGCAATTTCACTTAAAAGAAGAATGAATTTAGGAAGTAAACAGTGCTTTATTACGCTTTATCAGAAAGATGGGAAATATTTCTCTGTATTAAAATCATTTGCTGAGGATAAGGATTGTAGTAAGGAAACATCAGGAAGACTAATATGTGTATCGTATACAAATAAATAGGGAAGAGGTAAAATTATGAAGTATAATTTTTTAATAGTCATGACATTTCTAATCTCGACGCTTGGATGTAAATCTATAAATTCTGGATTGAAATCAGAAGGATCTTCGGATTTGGTTTTATATACGAGGGGAGATGAAACTAATGTAGCTAGTGTTACAGACAATGAGTCTATGCTTAGATTAGTTAATGCTCTTAATATAGAGGCTGAATTTATACCAAATATAAGTGGACAAGGTATTTCTAAAGATCAAACTCGACAGGAGATGTTTGCAAACATATCAGAAGCTATAAAATATTTAGAAGGAGATGATATACTTTGGTGGTATATGATTGGTCATGGTAACAAAGGAATTTTTACTGAAGCCGGTAGTAGAATAATTAAATATGAAGAGTTATTTGATTATATGCTTAAGGAAGTGAAGAATAGGAATAAGATAATTAAAAGACTTAATTTATTTGTTCTTTCATGCCATAGCGGAAGTCTAATTCCTATAATTAAGAATGATAAATATAAAGATAAATTATATAAAGAACTAATTGTTTTTACCCCTGTTACAGCAGAGCAGTTAGCACGTGTAAGAGAAGTATTTCCGGAATTAATATCTAGTGCAACTTTTTTAAATTTAGCACGTGCTGAATCAATAGATAAAGCATCAGAGATTTTTAAAAAAATTAAGTACAAGATGGGATCAGATGCTGAAGAATTTCAATCTGCTTTGAAAAAAGATGAGAAGTGTTTATCGAAAATTAAATATACTTATGGTAGTGAGCCTGCGATAGGTATAGGGGATAGTAGTAGCGATACAAATAGCAGTAGTTGTGATATTGAAGTTTCTGATATAAATCTTTCAAATCAGAAGGACCCTACATGGAATGATTTAATAAATTTAACGCTTTGGTTGTTTAAATCATATAGCAATCGTGGTAACGACCAAGATCCTCAATTTTATACTTATCCAGAATCTTTAAAGGATGAACCAATATTTAAATAGTTGATGGTGATTTATAGTTAATATTCCTTATGAGGCTGAAGATCTTATAGTTTTAGACTCATAGGGGATGGTTCTTTTTTGAAATCCAATATAGTTAATAATTTTAATTGTATTCTTTTTAAGATATAATGATCTTCATAGTGTTGGGATCTGAAGCCTGAAGGTGAATGGTGCTTTCAAGGTTGGAGTAGTTGACTATATAAACTGTTTGAGTCGCTTATTTTTATGAACTTATCTACATCACAAAAGATCATTTTAACCTTTATGGTTAAAATATTGATAGGAACTATTCTTCTATATTATTTTGGATATCTAAATCCAAGTTCTCGTTCTTTACTTAATACCTTGTTTATGTCAGTAAGTGCTGTATGTGTTACGGGGTTATCTGTAATGGATGTAGGTACTACTCTTTCAAATACTGGACAGATTATTCTTATATGTCTTGTAGAACTAGGA